>DASVOW010000679.1:0-13240 GCA_036383155.1 Ktedonobacterales bacterium | reverse complement strand
GATAGATAGGAATCATTTCCCTGATGTGCGCCATTCACGCGTCGAAGAACACCGTCTCGTCCGCGCCTTGCAGGATCACGTCCCACAGCAGGATGCTGGCATCCTCCTCTGACCGCCGCGCAATCAAGGTCGCACGCCGTTCGGATGGCACCAGATGCAGGATCGGATCCTCGTCGTTGCTTGGCTCGTCGGGGAAGTACATGCGCGTCACCAGGTGTCTGAGCAACCCGCGCATGTAGATCAGCACGACGAGGTGAGGCGCTTGCAGCGAGTCGCCCGGCCCAGGAACGCGCCCTGGCTTGATCGTCGAGAGCGTGAATTGTCCCTGCTCGTCCGTAGGCACCCGCCCGAAGCCGATGAAGCCGGATGGTGACGACGTTTGCTGGGTATAATCGCCCTGACTGTATTGTCCTGTTGCGTCTGCCTGCCACGTTTCAAGTATGGCATCTGGGACGGGGTTGCCGTCGCCATCGAGTACGCGCCCGCGAATGGTGACATGCTCGCCGGGCACTTTCGGCCCAGCCACAACCGGGGTGAAGAGCGGCGTCAGCCCGATGTGGAAAAACGGCCCGACCGTTTGCGAGCTGGTGGTATGCAGGCTCATCTCAGTGCTCCATTGTGGTAGCGTCTCTGCCACGCAGGACAATGTCGAAGTGATAGCCCAGCCCAAACATTGGCACAGTGGTTTCCCAGTCAAACTGCGAGATGAGTCGGCGGCGTGCCTTCTCGTCCGGGATGCTGTTGTATATCGGGTCGTCCTCAAGAAGCGGATCGCCGGGGAAATACATCTGCGTGACCAGACGTGTCAAGATGCCCGCGCCAAATAACGAGAAGTGGATGTGCTGTGGACGCCACGCATTGTAGTGGTTGCCCCACGGGTACGCGCCTGGCTTGATGGTCGTGAAGTGATAGCGCCCCAGATCGTCGGTCAAGACGCGCCCACTACCCGAGAAGTTCGGATCGAGCGGGGCGTGGTGTGTATCGTCCTTGTGCAGGTAGCGGCCCGCCGCGTTCGCCTGCCAGATCTCGATCAGCGCGTTGCGCACGGGTCGGCTGTTCTCGTCGAGTACGCGCCCGCTGACGAAGATACGTTCGCCGAGAGGCTCGCCGGAATGCTGGCGAGTCAGGTCATTGTCTGTCGGGCCGAGCGCGTCATAGCCGAAGACAGGACCAGTGACCTCGGAGAGCGTATGCGGCAATAGGATCAGCGGGCGACTGGGTCCCCGCTTGATGGTAGACGCATAGGGTGAATAGTAGTAGTCAGGTTGGGTGCCAGCCATGGGACGCCGGAAGCCTGGAACGTCGGCCATAGACGCTGAACCTCCTCCAGGTCAAGCCTGGGTCACTGGGTCAAATGCGCTTTCTCACTCGTTGGACGATGCTTCGCCGTGGGCAGCCAGGGTACGCTGCTGCAGATCGCGCAAGGTCAGCAGATCCTCATCGGTTGGTGGCTCCGTCTCTCGTACGTCCTGGGCGAAGCGGACCGGCCAGCCCGTCGCAGCCACGATCTGCTCGCGTATCACGCCAGCGTGCATGTGTGTCACGACCAACTCATTCGATGGCGGTTCAGGTTCCAGGACGCAGAGATCCGTGATAATCGCCACTGGACCCTTACCCGGTAGACCGAGGCGCGCCCGGGCGTCACCTCCGTCTAGATAGCCGACGGAGGTAATGAAGTCAACCTTGGAAACGAACGCGCGCGCCGACTGTTTGAGCATGATGAACACTTGCCGCGCCGATCCTGCGATCTCCGGCGCCCCACCGGCGCCGGGCAGCCGGACCTTGGGATGGCGATACTCGCCAATGACCGTCGTGTTGATGTTGCCAAAGCGGTCGATCTGCGCCGCACCCAGAAAGCCAATGTCGATGCGCCCCCCTTGCAGCCAATATTGGAAGATCTCGGGGGTGGACACGACTGTATCGGCGGTCTCTGCCAAGTCGCCATCGCCGATTGACAGCGGTAGGACGTGCGGCTTTGCGCCAATCGGCCCCGACTCGTAGATCAAGACGAGATCAGGCGCATGCGTCAGTCGCGCCAGGTTAGCCGCCAACGAGGGTAGGCCGATGCCCACGAAGCAGCTCATGCCGTTTTTTAACAGGCGCGCTGCTGTAATGGTCATCATCTCAGAGGCGGTGTAGTTCTGCGCGGACATCACAGCGCCTCCTTCCCAGTGGTCTCTTGCAAGACACGCGAGAACTCCGCGAAATCGGCGGTATCAAGCACATGGCGTTGCATCCACGATTGGAATCCCTCTCGCGTGCGCGAGACTGTATCCCATGTCTGGTAAAAGCGATTGTCGCGCTCATAGTAACCCTGCGCATAGGAAGGATGCGCCCCGCCCGGCACTTCGCACACCGCCGACACCGCCCACGATGGTAGAAGCGCGGCGTTTGGCCAGCCCTGCAGATCGTCCACTATCTCCTCGACGGTGACGATAGCTCGTTGTGCAGCCAGCACCGCTTCCTTCTGCACGCCGAGGATACCCCAGAGCAACACGTTGCCCTTGCGGTCGGCCTTTTGCGCGTGAATGACGGCGACATCGGGCCGCACAGAGCGCACGGCAGCCAATTCCTCGTCGGTGAATGGGCAGCGAATGAAGCGAATGTGGTCGTTGTGCTTGGGCAGGTCCGATCCTGCATAGCCACGCAGCACCGCGAATGGCAGATTCGAGGCTCCCGCTACATAGGCATTTGCAAGGCCAGCGTGACTGTGTTCCTCCAGCTCCAGTGGGTGGGGCCAGCCATGCTCGACGGCGTCACGCAGCCGGTGCAGCGAGCCGACACCAGGGTTGCCGCCCCAGGAGAAGATCAGGCGCGTGGCACAACCTGCGCCGATCAGCTGGTCATAGATCACATCAGGCGTCATCCGGATGAGTGTGAGCTTGCGCCGCTGCTGCCGGATCACTTCATGGCCGGCGGCGAACGGGATCAGGTGGGTAAAGCCTTCCATCGCCACAGTGGCGCCGTCATGTATGAAGCCGCTGACCGCTTCACGCAGTGACATGAGTTCAGCCATGAGATCTCCTTTGGGGTTGCGCGAGCGGCTTACCAAGCCTGCGAGGTTGCGTCGGAGTATGGCCGCTGGCACCACGTTCATGACCTACAGGATCATGTGAGCATTGGGGCTGCGCATCTCAAGCATCGCACAGATACGGTTGTTGTACAACACGACGCGATCGCACAGGCAGTTAGCTCCAGCGGAGCCAGCGAGGCAAATAGCTGCACAGCCCTCTAGGAGGCATAACCAAAGGTGCGCGCATACCGCGTCGTCGCGAGTCTCGGCAGGCATGATGAACGCATGCACCCTACTGCGCTATACTTTATGAAATGAAGCGCAGTGGGCACCCATTGCCCAGTGCAGCAATGTATCGGAGGAGATTTGCATCGTCATGACGACTCACCCAATATCGCCAGCGCACTCGCCACAGCACACCTTCCCCGGGCGCACCGGCCAGCCCGCACACCTCTTCACCCCCTGGCATCTGCGTGGTGTGACGCTCCGTAATCGCATCATGGTTTCGCCAATGTGCCAGTATTCCTGCGAGGCGAGGGATGGCATCGCCACTGACTGGCACTTTGTACATTTGGGCAGCATGGCCGTTGGGGGAGCGGCGCTGGTCTGTACTGAAGCGGCAGCCGTCGAGGCGCGAGGGCGCATTAGCCCTGAGGATCTCGGCATCTGGGACGAGGCGCAGATCGAGCCACTCGCGCGCATCACCGCCTTCATCGCGGCGATGGGAGCGATACCAGCTATCCAACTCGCGCATGCGGGGCGCAAGGCCAGCGTGGGGCGTCCATGGGAAGGCGGCGGGCTCGTCGCTGAGGAGGATGGCGGCTGGCAGGTCGTCGGCCCCAGTGCGATTCCTTTCTCCGAGCACTATGGCATGCCCCACGCGCTTACTGTACAGGAGATCGCAGAGGTCGTCGAGCACTTCGCTCAGGCAGCGGAGCGGGCCGTGCGCGCAGGCTTCCAGGTGATTGAGATCCATGGCGCGCACGGCTACCTGCTTCATGAGTTCCTCTCGCCTGTGAGCAACAAACGCACAGATCAGTACGGCGGCTCGTTCGCCAATCGCATCAGGCTTGCAGTGGAGGTCGTGCGCGCTGTGCGACGTGTCTGGCCGGAGCATCTGCCCTTGCTTTTCCGCGTCTCAGCTACCGACTGGCTCGATGGTGTTGATGGCAGCGGCTGGGACCCTGCGCAGACGGTAGAGTTGGCGAGGGTGTTGCGCGGCGAGGGAGTAGATGCATTCGATTGCTCATCGGGTGGAAACGTACCCCAGGTGTCCATTCCTATGGGGCCGGGCTATCAGGTGGAGTTTGCAGCGCAGGTGCGGCGCGAGGCCGAGATGGCAACGATCGCCGTGGGGCTGATTACCAGCCCGGAGCAGGCCGATCAAATCATTCGCACGGGCCAAGCTGATCTCGTCGCGCTGGCCCGCGAGGAACTTCGCAATCCCCACTGGCCGCTGATGGCAGGCGGCGTGCTTGGCCAAGAGGCACCCTGGCCGCCGCAATACGTGCGCGCACGGCGCTAGTCGCTTTCATCCGTCATTGTGATTGATAGGGGCTTAGTGAGGATCAAGGTCGCAGATCTGGAATGCCAGGAGCGAGCGATACCACCGCACACGCTCGACGCGTCCAACGACGGCGACGATCCGTGCGCTACGGATGAGGCGATGTAGCTCCATCGCAATTTGTGGGGGCAGGGCCACTGGTAGACGTCCCGTCTCGTCTTCCAGTACAAGGAATCCCATGCCCTTCGCTGTCGGAGGGCGTTGCGCCGAGATGGGCCAGCCCGCGACACGCACCATGCGCCCTGCTGGCACGTCGCGTAGATCAGCGATGGTCTGTACGCCACGACGACGCAGGGTACGTCGCGAAAGGTGCATGGGATGCACACCAGCCGAGAGTCCGAGTAGTGTATAGTCGAGCGCCAGGCGTGCATCGCGGTCGAGTGCGGGTAATGGTGGCACGGCCTGAGCGGTATCTGCGGCGATAAGTGCAGTATCCCAGTCAAGGACTAACTGCTCAACTGGTTGTTCGTCTGATGGATGTTTCCTGGTCGATTGCCTACGTGTGCGTATTCGTGGGCGACGTGCACTGATGAGCGGCCACAGCAGATGTAATTGCCAGAGGCGACGCCGGCGGTCCATGCGCGGTGAGAGTCCATCGCAGGCGCCAGAGAGCACCAACGCCTCCGCCGCTTTCCACGTCAAGCCAGCCGGACGTAATCGGGCGCAGAGGTCGGCGAGTGTGGTAAAGGGACACTCACACGCGCCTTGCGTATCTGGCGTACCTTGCGCGCCACGACGATCCCACAGGATCGTCCGCGCCAGGTCGTCGCCGATCTGCGCCACCTGACGCAGCCCGATGCGAATCGCCCAGCGCTCGTGTCCGGGTGACCCAATGCGCTCCACCGAGAAGCGATCTTCGCTGCGGTTAACATCGACGGGCAGCACCGGAATACCGAGCAGCTTCGCCTCCTCCAGCACGACATGTGGCGGGAAGAACCCTGCCGGCTGGCTGGACAGGAAGGCAGCAAGGTAGTGTGCAGGATAGTGCGCCTTGAGCCAGGCGGTTTGATAGATCGTGCGGGCGAACTCGGCGGCGTGCGACTTACAGAAGCCATAGCCGATAAAGGCGCCAATGGCATCGAAGACGCGCTCGGCATCTGTGCGTGTCTCACCATGCAGACAGGCGCCAGCGACGAAGCGCGCACGCATGGCCTCCATCTCGTGGCGGTCGCGCGCATGGCTCATTGCCCGGCGGAAGCCATCCGCCTCGGCATAGGAGAGGCCGGCGAAGGCATGGGCGATCTCCAGGATCTGCTCCTGGAACAGGAGGATACCTTCGCTCTCTTGGAGGATCGGCCCCAGTATGGAATGGGTGGTCCAGAAGTCATCCGGTGATGCGCCCTTCCAGGGTGTCTGCACGGCGTCGCGTTGGGTACGCTGTTGGATAGCGCGTTGCCCACCGCGTTGGGCTCGTTGTGTTTGGTAGGCCTGTTGGGCTTGCCGCCGTTCGATGTAGGGATGGACAAAGCCACCCTGGATCGGCCCGGGACGAAAGAGCGCCGTCTGCACGATCAGGTCGTCGAAGGTCTGAGGTTGCGTCTGGGCAAGCAGGTGCCATTGGCCCGGCGACTCAATTTGAAAGACGGCGAGCGTTTGGCCCGCGCGGATTAGGCGCATGGTGCGCGGGTCCGGAGGTGTAGTCGGCAAGTGGTCAATGTCGGGGCGTGCTCCCGTCGTTTCTTCGATGAGCGCCAGTGCTTCTTCCACCGCACCGAGGGTACGCAAGCCCAGCAGGTCGAACTTGATGAGGCCCAACCGCTCGACATCATCCTTGTCCACCTCCAGGGCACGCACGCCGTTGGCGGAGACGCGCACCGGAAGGAGGTCGAGCAGCGGCTCGCGCGTGAGCACCATACCACCGTTATGCAGCGAGAGATGGCGTGGCAGGCCACAGAGCCGCTGGGCCAGGGCCAGCAGCAACGGCAGGCGGCGCAGGCAGCGATCGCGGACAGCGCCTGGAGGGAGTGCCGCGATGACACGTGCTAAATCACGATGGTAGCGCGGCAGATCCTCGCGCGGGCTGTGATGTGGCAGCATCTTCGTCAACTGATTGATGAGAGGCAACGGGTAGCCCAGGGCTTTGGCGGTGTCGCGCAGGGCGAGGCGTGGGCGATAGGTGATGACATTGGCCACCATCGCGGCGTGTTCATAGGTGTAGGTGCGCTCGACGAAGTGGATCAACTCGTCGCGGCGGTCGGATTGCACGTCGAGGTCGATATCGGGCATGCCGCGCCGGTCGGGATTCAGGAAGCGCTCGAAGAGCAACCCATGCCGAATAGGGTCGACGCCGGTGATGCCAAGTAGATAGGCGACGATGCTGTTGGCGGCGGAACCGCGTCCGCTGATGCGAATGCCCATCTCACGCGCCGCAGTCACGATCTGGCGCACCACCAAGAAAAACTCATCCAGTTCCAGGTGGGCAATGACCTGTAATTCATGGGCGAGCTGGCGGCGCTGTGGGCTATCCCTTGTAAGCGCTGCTGGTATGGCGCCGTAGCGGATGGCAAGTCCCTCTTCAGAGAGGGTGCGCAGCCAGGTGTGTGGGGTGGTCTCGCCTGCTGGCAGCGGTACATGAGGGGCAGTGCAGGTGGTGCGCAGGAGCGAGAGCTGGCAGCGCTCGGCAATCTGAGCAGACGCTGCCAGGGCAGTTGGTCCCCAGGGCAGCAGGGCGAAGAGCGCGGCCATCTCGTCAGCAGATTTGAGATGTGCTTCGTCGTTGCGCGGACGCTCCGCGTGGGGCGTGTCGACGGAGATGCCCAGGCGTGTACAGGTGAGCAGGTCGTAGAGTACGTAGTCCTCGCGGGTGGCATGGTGTACGCCATTGGTGGCGACGACAGGCAGGCCAGCGCTGGCGGCGATGTCCGCGAGGTGGCGCATGAGGGTGATGCTCTCAGGGAGGCGATGGTGTTGCAACTCGACGTAGACGCGGCCCGATCCGAACATTTGGCAATAGCGACGCGCAACATCCTCCGCTGCCTGGCGCTTCCTTGCTAACACCAAGCGCACGAGTGTTCCCTCACGCCCACCAGTCAACAGGATCAGGCCCTCTGGTTGTGCGGCGAGGTCGGCAAAGGGGACGAAGGGCGCCTCAGGATGGGCAAGATTGGCTTGCGTTAAGAGATGACATAGGCGGGCATAGCCCACAGCATTCTCCGCTAACACGACAAGATGGGCCGGTCTGGCGGCGTCACCGAAGACGGGATCGGTGACAGCGAGCTCCACTCCGACGATGGCCGTGATGCCATACGAGGCGCAGACTGCCTGGAAGCGCACAATACCGGCAAGTGTCATGAAGTCGGTAAGGGCGAGTGTAGAGAGGCCGAGTGTCGCTGCACGCTCCACCAGGGCTTCGACACTACTGCCGGCTCGCAGCAGGCTAAAGGCGCTGGCGCAGTGCAATTCTATATACTGTCCAGTGTCCTTCCGTGCCATACTGGGGAACTGCTTGTTTGTGTTGGTGCGTGGGTCAATCATAGACGCAATCCAGCACCCAGGCATCGCTTATTACATCATGGTAGACATCGCAGATCAGCCCACTGGCACAACGCACGCGGTAGTAGTAGCGGTTGCTTGTGGTTGGCTGAATGTGCGTGTTGACGGCAGCATCTACCATTGATGCGTCCGCTTCTGATGCGTCCGCTTCACCAGCTTCCCACCAGCGATCACGCAGATGCCAGGCTGCCAGCACCTCGACGACGCGATATGGTGTGTCATTCCACTGGAAGCCGGTGAGATGGCTGCCAGCGATAGTAACAGAGATAGCATGTCCGTAGCGACGGGTCATAGGAGGTCATCCCGCAGTAATCCACCTCACCACCAGTGTAAGCGGTGAGGTACTTCCTCCCACCCAGAAGCATGCACTGGTATTCGCACGCTGGTAGACGGCACTGACACCTGTCGCCTCCCGTGCGCTGCCTCATCTGTGTGAGGTTCAACCGCATGTAGGCGATAGCGCTCCTCGGGAAAGATCGCATCAGATGCGACTTGCCGCGCACAGAGGATGAGCGTGCGGCCATGTCGCCTGATGAGTGCATCAGCATCTGGGATAAGTGCTGTCTGCGGCCGGATCCGCTGCTGCCAGAAGGCGCTCTGGTGGGGCGTGATTGGAGCCACATCCAACACTGTCAGGTGTACGGTGTCGATCAGCGCGACAGCATCGAGCGTATCAGATGTTTGGCTCGACGCGGCATCTTGCAAGAGCAGCGGCACAAGTAGCGCGTGTATGGCTCTCAGCAGGAGTTGTGGGTCATATGTATGTTGGCGTAACACCGTCCGTACTGTGACAGGTGACGCATGCTCCCAGCCTAGGGTGAGATGCAGCTCACGCACAGTAAGATTGGCTTTCTTCAGGCTGTCTGCGATCTGTTGGACCCAGGCAGGCAGTGCCGAGAGTACCTGCTGTGGTGGCATTGCCATGGGAAGGCGCATGTCGAAGCGCAATCGTTGCGGCGATGGAGTGGGGCTGAAGGGACCTCGATCGTGACCTTGCGCAAGGGCGGCTAGCTCGCCTCCCGCATGGCCGAATTGCTGACGAAGTGTGCGCTCAGTGAGGGTGGCAACATGGCCGAGGGTATGTAATCCGTAGCATTGCAGGCGGCTGACGACTTCTGCTGTGATGGCGCCGTGCGGGAGCAGTTGCGAGAGGATGGCAACCGGTATGTGACGCACCAGCCTCGGAGCATCCCGCAGCGTGACACTAACGATCTGTCTACGTGATGGCGCGGTCCGCAACGCGAGTTGCGCGAGTGTGGCGGTCGGCGCAATGCCCACTCGTGCAGATATACTCATATTTTCGAGACGACGGAGGAGGCCAGCTACCACGCTCACGGCCTCGGCTTCGGTACAGACGCCAAGGTCGAGCAGTGCGGCTGTCACCGAGAGACGCTGCACTCGCGGAGTGAGCTGATAGCAGGGCGCAAGCCAGCCGGGCCATACTGAGTCATGCGGGGGTATACTCTCGCGTGTCGCAGGGATCACATAGAGGAATACCAGGTGCGGCCACGCATTTGCAGCACGAGGCGCATAAGCTGCCGACGAGGCGTGACACGAAACAGGTGTGGAGGATAACTGTTCCATTGGCGACACCTTCATCTTTCCCGATACATAGGCAATCGAATATTCGTTCTAATATATTGGGTAACAATGTATCGCTTTGTCAAGGGGAAGCCGGAATTTACCAGGATTTGTGGGTAGTTGTCCGCTGTTGTCTGTGGCTGCGTGATTGTAACAGTTGTGCTATATCTTTTGCTTTTTCCAGCCTTACCTTGATAGGAATACCTTGACTTCACGGCTATCGAATCCTACAATTTCTAACAGACTGGCGCGTCGGTTTGTTAGGCGCTAATGCGCGGCGCAGCGGGATCTGGTGATGGTATGGGCAAGAAGCAGGGCAACGCGACGACAACTGAGTTGGGGGTACGCCCATCAGGTGAGCGCATTGCCACACGTGACAAAGATGCTACTCGGAAGCGTCTGCTGGACGCTGCCGAACAAGTTTTCGCTGAGAAGGGCTACCATGGCGCAGTCGTAGACGACATCATCCGCGCCTCCGATAGTTCCAAAGGCGGCTTTTACTTCCACTTCCCCAACAAGCAAGGTATCTTCCTGGCGTTGATTGATGCACTGGTGCCAAAGCTTGCTACGGCTGTGGATCGGGCTATTGCTGGTGAGAGCGATCCAGTCGCGCAAATGGATGCCGCCCTGCGCACCGTGCTGGAGACGTTCTCGCGTCACCGCCGGCTGAGCAAGATCCTGCTAGTCGAGGCTGTTGGCCTGGGTCACGGCTTCGACGAGAAGCTGATGCAAACGCGCAGCTACTTCGCGGCGATGATCCAGGGCTATCTGGACCGCGCGGTCGTTGCGGGCGCTATCGCTCCGCTTGACACAGAGACTGCATCATGGGCGTGGTTTGGCGCTGTCAACGAGATTGTAGTGCGCTGGCTCGTCACAGGGAAACCGGAACGATTGGAGCAGATCCTGCCCCAGCTACGCGCGTTGCTCCTGCATTCGGTCGGAGCTACTCTCCCGCCCACCCTAGCCGCTGCAACGGCTTCAGCGACGAGCGCCTGAATCATGCTGTACCGAGCATCTGACGATGAGAGACACGTAATTGATATGGGTACAATGCTCTTTGACACAGACGAAACAAGCGACGCAAGCCAGGGTTGGTCTCCCTATTGGGAGCGAAATATGGTGCGCCCACTGCTCCGCTCAGCCGCTGAGCGCGCACGAGCTCTCGGCCATCCCATCCTCGCCAGCGTGAAACGAGCGATTCCGCACCACGACCCTGCTGATGTCTTTGCGGCTGCGCGAGCCATTGCTGGCGGCTCATGCTTTTACTGGGAGCAGCCTGCACAGGCTACTGCATATGTCGGGATAGGCGCTGCTGCCACGCTCACAGCGGTGGGTGATTCCAGCATCACCGAGGTCGCCTCGCTATGGCGGGTGCTGCTGGAAGATGCCGTTATTGCTACTGTGCCGGAAACGCCGTTTACCGTGCAGGGAGGCCCGATCTGCTTTGGTGGTTTTGCCTTCGATCCGGCGGCGCCGCGCACGCCACTTTGGGAGGGCTTTCCTGATGGCTTGCTTGTCCTGCCGGAACTGCTGATCTCGTCGTCCACGGGGGAGAGCGCTCTTACGGCAAATCTGCTCATTGAGCCCAGCGACGATGATGCTGCGCTGGAGCGCCACGCCGATGCACTCGATCTGCGCTTGCTCCGCCTGCGTGCCGCCCTTGAACGCCAGCAGCGCGAGCAGCGCAGCAGGGCTGCCGCATCCCACACTACCCCACACGATCTGCGGCCAGCATCTGAGTGGATGTCGCTGGTGGACGAAGTCAGCCACGAGATTCGGGACGGACTATACCAGAAGGTTGTGTTGGCGCGTGGAGTAGAAGTTAGCGCTGAGATGCCATTTGACGTTCAGCATGCGCTGCATCGTCTGCGGGCAGCGTATCCCGCCGCCAGCATCTTTGTCTTCCAGCGTGGGCAGCGTTGCTTCTTGTGTGCGACGCCGGAGCGATTAGCGCGTGTAGTGGATAGCACGGTGCACACAATAGCTTTGGCTGGCACGGCCCCGCGTGGTGCTTCAGATGCCGATGATCATGCCCTCGGCGAAGCGTTGCTGCACAGCGAGAAGAATCGGCGCGAGCATGCGATCGTCGTGGAAACGATCCGCAGAGGGATTGCACCTCTTGTATCCAGTCTGGATGTTGCGCAGTCGCCTCATCTGCTCCGCCTCGCTAACGTCCAGCACTTGCAGACGCCGATCACCGGCACACTTATCCCTGGCAAGACGATCCTCGATCTGGTTGCCGCGCTTCACCCGACTCCTGCCGTCGGTGGCTTCCCCCGTGACGCGGCGATGACCGTCATCCGCGAGCGCGAACAACTCGACCGCGGCTGGTACGCCGGACCCACCGGTTGGATTGGTCCAGGCGGCGATGGCGAGTTTGCTGTGGCGCTCCGGTCAGCACTCGTAGATGGTGATCATGCTACCCTCTTTGCCGGCTGTGGCATCGTGGCAGACTCCGAGCCACAACGAGAGTATGAGGAGTCGTGCCTGAAGCTTAGGGTTATGCTCGACGCCTTACGGGGTGCGAGGTGAGGCAAACCACATGGGCAATGA
The DNA here is from genome assembly GCA_036383155.1 of Ktedonobacterales bacterium. Taxonomy (GTDB): domain Bacteria; phylum Chloroflexota; class Ktedonobacteria; order Ktedonobacterales; family JADMIN01; genus DASVOW01. The sequence goes on along the minus strand of DASVOW010000679.1, from coordinate 1,037 downwards.
TTTCACTCATTCTTACCCTCCTACCGCTCCAGCTAATGCGCTCTACGCCTATGTCGGTGCGTTCATAGAGGAGTTGGGCCGCTCGGACGTGCGCAATGCAGTCATCTGTCCGGGCTCGCGCTCGACACCGCTGGCACTGGCGCTGGCTGGTCAACACGTCATTCGTACCTGGATGCATGTAGATGAGCGTTCAGCAGCGTTCTTCGCGCTGGGTATGGCAAAGCGGCTGCGCCAACCGGTGGCGCTAGTCTGCACGTCTGGCACAGCGGCGGCGAACTTCTTCCCAGCGGTGGTCGAGGCTAACCTCTCGCACGTTCCCCTGCTCGTGCTGACTGCGGATCGTCCTCACGAGCTGCGCGACAACGGCGCCCCCCAGGCCATCGATCAGAATCGCCTCTACGGTACACATGCGAAGTGGTATGCCGATGTGGCATTGCCCGAAGGCACCAATGAGGCGCTGCGCTACATTCGCACTCTCGCTTGCCGCGCGGCTGCGACATCGCTAGCCATGCCAGCAGGACCCATCCACCTGAACTTCCCGTTCCGCGAGCCACTAACTCCAGATCCGCAGCCCCTTCCACCTCTAGAGCAGCGCGATCCTATCGCCTGGAATGGTCGGCCTGGCGGCGAGCCTTACATCCGCGTGGCTGAGACGACGCTCGGCACGCTGCCTGACGAGGAAGTACAGCGGATCGCATCGCTGATACAAGAGATGCCACGCGGGCTGATCGTCGTTGGAGCCCATGTGCATGCCGACCTCGCTGTGGCGCTGTCTGCATTGGCATCGGCAACGCACTATCCTATCCTCGCCGACCCGCTTTCTGGCTTGCGTGCCGGTGAGGGGAAAGGGGCGGTGATCACCAGCTACGATGCTTTCCTGCGTGATGAGCGATTCGCGGAGCGTGCGGATCCGCAACTGGTGCTGCGCTTCGGTACGATGCCTACCTCTAAGCCGCTGCTTCTCTATCTCAAGCGGTATGCCACCCACAGCCGCCAGATTGTGATTGATGGCACGGGGCGCTGGGAGGAGCCGACAC
>DASVOW010000678.1:0-3121 GCA_036383155.1 Ktedonobacterales bacterium | reverse complement strand
GGGCGGCGCGAGCGTCGAGGAGCAGGCGCGGGAGTATGCCGAGCGCGGCAAGCCCGACTTCGCGCTGGCCTATTTGCTTGAGAGCGCGCTGCCCGACGGCGAGAAGCGCGAGGTGCTGGCGCACGCCTACGAACGCAGGGCAGCGCTCACCGAGCAGCGCGCACGCGAGTTTGACCGCCAATTTCATCGCCCGTTCCCGTTGCTCTTCGCCGAGGCACGTAAGGATCGCGGGGCAGCAAGGCAGGTGCGCACGGGTGGAGCAATTCGCCCTGGTGTGAGCCGCCAGCTTCCGATGTCATAATGCGAGTGTGGTCCCTGCGCGGCGGCGGGCGGCGAGAGGAGTTGCAGAGCGATGAGCGATCAGCATGATCAGAAGGTGGCGGCGGCACGAGCGGCCGTGGCAAGTGTGCCGGATGGGGCGATCATCGGGCTGGGCAGCGGCACAACCGCCGAGCTCATGCTTACGGAGCTTGCGGCACGCGTGCGCGAGGGGTTGCGCGTGACGGGCGTGCCCACGTCTGAGCGCACGCGCATACTCGCGACGAACCTGGGCATCCCGCTGGTCGAGCTGGATGATGTGGAGACGCTGACGTTGAGCATCGACGGTGCGGACGAGGTGACGCTGCCCTGGCTCGATCTGATCAAAGGGCGCGGTGGGGCGCTGCTACGCGAGAAGCTGACGGCCGCAGCCAGCCGCTTTCGCATCATCATCGTGGATGCCTCCAAGGTCGTGCCGGTGCTGGGGGCGATGCACCCCGTGCCGGTGGAGGTCGTTCCTTTCGGCTGGCGGCACAGCATGAGGAGGCTCGCGGCGCTCGGCGCGCAACCGGAGCTCCGGGTAGGCGAGATGATTGAGGGAGATGCTCTTCGGCCGTTCGTCACCGATGGGGGCAATTACATTCTCGATTGCCGCTTCGAGCCGACCGCTGAGCCCGACGCGCTTGCACAGGCGATCAAGGCTGTGCCGGGGGTGGTCGAGCACGGCCTCTTCGTGGGGATGACGGAGCGCGTGTATGTCGCCGGGGACGACGGCGTGCATGTCTACAATAAGGCGCTGTAGGCGCGTTGAAGCGCCTGTCGGAGCCGCTCATGCAGGCACGGCAAGCTCAGCGAGGCGTCGCTGGATGAAACGGCGCTCGACGGCATTCTGGCAGAGGTCCAGCGCGCGGGTGTAGCTGGCCGCCGCGAGGTCGAACCATCCGGCTCGGCGCTGCAGATCGGCGAGTGCGGTGTGGAAGAACGTGTAGTCGTTCAGCGATTCGGAGAGTCGTAGCTCGTCGATGAGGGCGAGGGCGCATTCAGGTCCGCTGGACATGGCTACGGCGACGGCGCGATTGAGCTCGACGACGGGCGAGGGTGTGAAGCGGACGAGCGAGCCATAAAGCAGCGCGATCTGCGCCCAATCTGTTTCTTCCGCACGAGCCGCCTGGGCATGAAGGCCGCTGATCGCCGCTTGAATTTGATATGGGCCGGGGCAGCGCATCTGCACCGCGTGGTCGAGCAGCGCGAGCCCTTCCTCGATCTCGGCGCGATCCCAGAGCGTCCGGTCCTGGTCTTCGAGCAGGATCAGGTCGCCCGCGCCATCTACACGCGCGTGACGCCGTGCGTCGTGCAGCAGCATCAGCGCCAGCAGGCCGATCGCCTCGGGATCGTCGTGGAGCAGCGGCTCGCGCGCCAGCAGCGTCACGAGCACGTGCGTCAGGCGGATCGCTTCCGCGCAGAACTCGTGGCGGATCAGGGCATCGCCCACGGAGGCGGTGTAGCCTTCGTTGAAGATCAGATAGAGCACGGCGAGCAGTCCATCGAGGCGCTCAGGCAGCAGATGGACGGGCGGCACGCGGTAGGGAATGCCGGCGTCGCGAATCTTGCGTTTGGCGCGCACGAGGCGCTGCGCCATCGTGGGCACGGGGACGAGGAATGCGCTGGCAATCTCGCCGGTGGTCAACCCACCCAACGTGTGGAGGGTGAGCGCCACGCGGGCCTCTAGCGCCAGGGCGGGGTGGCAGCAGGTGAAGAGCAGCTTTAGGCGCTCGTCAGGAATGGCGGTGTCGGGGGCGTCGTCGGGGTAATAGATGTCTTCGCGCTCCAGCTCGCTCAGCGCTTGAAGCTGTTCCTGCTTGCGAAGGAGGGTGCTGTTGCGGCGCAAGCGATCGATGGCTTTGCGGCGGGCGGTGGTGGTGAGCCAGGCAGCAGGCTGGCGCGGGACGCCTTCGCTGGGCCACTGTTGCAGCGCGGCGACGAGCGCATCTTGCAGGGCATCTTCCGCTACGGAAAAGTCACCGATGGCGCCGATCAGCGTGGCGAGGATCTGCCCCGATTCCTGGTGAAAGGTGCGCTCGACGATGTCTTGAACCTGCTCCATCTCCTCCGCTCCCCATGTACGCTTGATAGTGTGAAGAGGCGCGCGCCAGGAATATATGTTCTATGGTATCACGGGGGCATCGTGGTGTCAATCGCGCAGGGATGGAGAGCGGCCTGTTGATAAATCGGCGTCGGGGCGGACCATCCTGGCTCACCTGTGAAGGCACTGTGAGCAGGAGGGTCCCGTTTGTGACGTGCTCGTAATGTCCATGCTATCCACTCCATACTGGAAGGATTGGTTACAGAGAGTGACGGGCCCGACGGGTACGAATCAGCCAAACAAAACGCCTTGTCTCACAGGAGGGAAGGAGACAGACGATGAAACGACAGCACGCCGATTATCAGGTGATCCCGTTTCCGAAGTACCAGCGGTTGGCGGCGGTCGCGTATTGGTCCGTCCGCCACAAGCCGATGATCCACGGCTTGATCGAAGTCGATGTGACCGGGGCGCGGGCGGTGCTGCGCGAGCACCACGAGAAGACCGGGGAGTCGCTGTCGTTCACGGCGTTCCTCGCTATGTGCCTCGCGAAAGCCGTCGACGAGCACAAAGCGGTACAGGCGTTTCGCCAAGGCGAGAGGCGTCTCGTCCTGTTCGAGGATGTCGACATCTATACCCCGATGGAGCGCGACGTGGCCGGCCAGAAATACGTCGTGCCCCACATCATCCGCGCGGCGAATCGCAAGACCTTCCGCGAGCTGCACGACGAGATCCGGGCGGCCCAGGTGGCGGATGTGCGACACGTCCTGACGCGGTTCCGAT
>DASVOW010000677.1:0-1895 GCA_036383155.1 Ktedonobacterales bacterium | reverse complement strand
GCAGTGGAGATCAGCCAGGCGAACAAGAGCAGAAGCACTACGGTTTCCATACGGGAATACACCTTCGTCAACACGTCTTTGGCACACACCAGGAGGATGGATAGCTCACTGTTCAGTATGAAGGGTGATGGATGCGCTGTCCACTATCCTGACGTATGTATCAGCGTGTTTCTTCTTGAGAAGAGAACGCAGGGTTACGCGAGCCGTAACCCTGCGGCACCTATGGGCTACCAACCTACTGCCATAAAGCACGTTTTATGCCGTGGTACAGTCAAGCAGGCAGCCTATTTATGGCTCTTGCGGCTGGAGTGACGCTTGCCGGTGTTGGAGCCCTCACCGCTGGCTTTGCTTGCGGTCGATTTGCCACCAGACTTGTTCGTCTTGCTGCTGCGTCCTTCCATGCGGGCGCCTGGCTCGCGGGGCGCGCTGCGAGCCGACTGGGATGGCTGGGAGTGTGAGGTCGAACGGCGCGGCTGAGTCGGGTTGGGCGGGCGCGGCGCAATTGGCTCGTCGGGCTCTGCCGTATCCTGGGAGTCAGCAGCAGTCACGACATTCTCAGGCGTCTCAACGTCATCACTCAGCGTCGCGACGACGTTCTCAGGTGTCTCGACGCTCTCCTCAGCTGTCTCGACAGCATTGCTCGGCGTCTCGACAGCGACATCGGGCGTCGTCACAGCAGTCTCAGTGGTGGTGACGGTGACATCGGCGATATTATCAACGGGCTCGAAGGGGGGATACTGTTCCTCGCGCGCCTGGCGCTCCGCCGTATCTGCCGGCTCGGCGTCTCCAGCCTCGGGCAGAAGCGTCTCGGGGGACGAATCGGTCTCGGCCGCGATTTGTATGGCGTGCGCATCGGACGCCTCGGGCGTGGCGCTGGGATCGACGTTGGCGACGCCGCCGTAGGTGACGGTGGAGAGGCCATCTAGCCCCATGTCGCTGACGCCCGGCACGACATAGCCGGGGGTGCCAGTCATCGGCTCGGCGGCTTCCTCAGTAGCCGCGCTCACAGGCAGCGCTGAGACGCCGGCAGGCTCGGGGGGGACTAGCGCGCTTTCGTCGAGGAGGTGGCGGGTCTGCGGGGCGCTGAGCCAGCGTGTGACAGCCGCAACGAAAGCATCGGGCTGATCGCTGTAGGGTGTCTCACCGGCGTCGGAGATGATCTCCAGATCGGCGTGCGGATTGAGCACGGCCAGATCTTCCAATTCGGTGCGCGGATGGATACGGTCGAGGGCACCGCCGACGATCAATGCGGGCGGCTCCAGCAGCGCGAAGGCATTGCGCATGGGCAGATCGAGCGCGCCGGTGAGCAGGGCGAGCATGGCATGCTGGCCACCGAACTGGTGGGCGCTGGCGAAGCTATGGTCGATGCTCTCGGAGCTGCTGACGCCCTCGCCTACATGTGCCGCGCGGGTGTTTGCGCCCCAGCGCAGCACGGGGCGGGTGGAGACGACGGCGTATGGGACGATTCCCAGGGAGACACGCTGCAGGCCACGCACCACCGTTTGCACGAGTGTCGGCTCCTGGCCGGTACCCAGATGCGCGTATGGTGACACCAGGATCAGGCGGTCGAAAAGTCCCGGTGTGTCGGAGGCGGCACGCACGGCGATATTGGCGGCGCGGCCATGGGCGAGCACAGTCGCGGGGCGGGCGACGACATCGCGGACGAAGCCTGTGAGCACACTCGCGTAAAACTCGCCGGTGTAGGCGACGTGGGGGTGCTCGGACATGCCGAAGCCTAACCAGTCGGGCGCGTAGACGCGGCGCTCGCCAGCCAGGGACTGGAAGATCTCGCGGAACTCGTAATTCGAGGCGCCGGGATAGAAATCGTGGAGCAGCACAAGCGGCTCGGCATCCTGCGGGCCAGCGACGTTGTAGTAGATGTCGCCGCCGTGCTT
>DASVOW010000676.1:0-8823 GCA_036383155.1 Ktedonobacterales bacterium | reverse complement strand
GCGCGTGTTGGACCTTGTACTTGCCGTACCCGCGCTAATGTTAACAATCCCGCTCTATCCACTCATCATGTTGATCATTCGCGTGGAGTCTCCGGGACCGGCATTCTATCGACACACTCGGGTCGGTAAGGATGGTCGTCTCTTTGTCGCCTACAAATTTCGGACGATGCGTCACGCACCCGCCGAACAGGCACGTGCCGCCCATCTGGAGATTGTTACCAAGTGGATGGCCGGCACACCTTTGGATGTTGTTGCCGTGTCCGCTGAAACCGCAGTTCCTTCCGGTGAGGCAGACCGCGCTCAGGTTCTCGCTAGTACCGCTCGCCCGCTGGTGAGCCACGATCCTCGGCTATCACGTCTTCATAGGCGGCGAAAGGAATCTTTCGTCGTGGCCCCACGCTTTAAGCACACCGGGGATTCGCGCATCACACGGGTTGGTCATATGTTGCGCAAGACCAGCATCGACGAGTTGCCACAGTTGATCAATGTCGTCCGTGGCGATATGAGTCTTGTCGGGCCGCGACCGCCAATGCCCTACGAGGTCGAGCGGTACAGCGAGCGAGCGCTTGCACGCCTGCGCGTGCTGCCAGGCATCACAGGCCAGTGGCAGGTCGAGGGGCGTGGTCGAGTGAGTTTCGAGCAAATGGTCGAGATGGACCTCGTGTACGTCGCGCGGAGCTCGCTCGTGCGTGACATCGCGCTTGTGCTGCGGACGATACCGGCGGTACTACGGGGCAGCGGCGCTGGGTAGCACTGGCAACTAGCGGATCGTCACGATGGTTTGTCATATGCGGGATGGTGCGCCGCTGCCTGGCGTGACGCTACATGCGCTCACTTCCACTACCCGCAACACGCAGCACTCGAACAGGGCAACAGCGCGTGCGGCCTCGGGCGTGTAGTGATCCGTGATGTCCAGGTCAGTCCGCGTGTCTGAGCCAGCGCGTCTAAGGCCTAGGTCGCCAAAGAGAAAAGAGAAGCCTCATGTCTACGCGTGTGTCAACACCGAGGGAGATTCCACTGGTGGACTTGCATGCCCAGTATGAGCCACTAAAGGGCGAGATTCTCGACGCCATCGCCAGTGTGCTCGACTCCATGCACCTCATGCAGGGACCACAGCAGCACGCCTTCGAGGACGAGTTCGCCCGCTTCTGTGGCTGCCGCGAAGCCGTAGGCGTTAGCAATGGCACAGAAGCACTTGAGCTGGCCCTCCGCGCTGTGGGAGTACAGCCAGGTGACGACGTGATCACCCAGCCCAACACCTTCATTGCGACGGCTGAGGCCATCAGCGCGGTTGGGGCACGCCCGGTCTTCGTCGACGTGGATGAGCGCACCGCTGCTCTCGACCTCGCACGGTTGGAGGCATCTATCACGCCGCGCACGCGCGCAATTATCCCGGTGCACCTCTACGGACGCCCTGCCGACATGGATTCGATTGTGTCGATTGCCCACGCGCACGGACTGGCCGTCATCGAAGATGCCTGTCAGGCACATGGCGCGCGGCTGGGCACACGGCGTGCTGGCTCGCTCGGTGACATCGCCTGCTTCAGTTTCTATTACTCGAAGAATCTCGGCGCCTACGGCGAGGCCGGCGCCGTGACGACTAATGATCCCGTGCTCGCCGAGCGCGTGCGTCTCTACCGTGATCATGGCGCCGCCGTACGCTATCACCATGAGGTGATCGGCCGCAACGCACGCCTGGATGAAATTCAGGCGTCCATCCTGCGCATCAAGCTGCGCCACCTAGAGCACTGGAATGACGAGCGCCGGACACATGCCCGGAACCTGAGCGCGGCGCTGGGGCAGACTTCGCTAAAGTTGCCGGTCTTCGGTGGCAATGGTGTGTATGACGTCTTCCACCTGTATGTGGTGCGACACCCGGAGCGCGACCGGCTGCAGGCCTTCCTGGCGGAGCGCGGCATTGCGACAGGCATCCACTACCCGGTGCCGATCCATCTGCAGCCGGCCTATGCGTGGCTGGGGTACGGACCTGGTGCGTTTCCTACGGCAGAGCGCTGGGCCACCCAGTGTCTCTCGCTGCCGATGTATGCCGAGCTCAGCTCGAGGCAGATCGAGCGCATCGCCACAGCAGTACATGAATTCGACACTGCCGACGGCGTAGGGCACGCGGCGACGGGCATGGGAGTAGCACATGATCGTAGGCACCAGCAGGGGATATCCCTCCCTGATCCAACCCAGGGTAGCCAGAGGGAGAGCGCGATGCCGGCGTGATCGTCAGGTGGAGACCTCCGATCCAGTGGCTCGCACATGTGGTTATGGCCCTCATCAGGTGTGACAGTGAGGTCGTTGGCCTGGATGATTTCAACGGCTACTGCGCTCCCGCAGTCAAGGGGTGCAACTTGATCGGCGTTGAGGGATACCGGCGTGTACCTCAACGCGCACGGTCAGATCCACGCACTCGCATTACGCGCCTGTGTCAGGTGTCGATTATTGTGTGGAGTGAAGATTATGCTCTACCTGAGAAAAGAAGGCTGCAAGTGGCTCTAGCGCGTCGTCTAGAGAACCGTCTATGACGAGCAGTAAGCACGGACGGTTGACTTCCATCATAGCTTGCCACGTGCTCGCGGCCTGCGCATGGAGAAACGCGTTGGTGTATGTCCCCAGCAGGGTCGGCTCAGTGTTTCGCGCCACAAGGCGTAAGCTGACGAGATATGGTGGACCATCCATCTCACTTTGTTCCGAGGAGTGATAGGCGGCGGGCGCGTGTCGCAGCTTTATGGGAACGCCCAACAGGTTGTTTCCAATGGAATGCACGTGCTTGTCGAGGGCAGATAGCAAGTCTGTTCCGGCCTCACCGTTGACAGTCACATCAAGATATCCCAGCGCTATTGCTTGGGCATGCTTCTGCGTGTGACCATCGGGAAGAACCGCTTGTATCAGACTTGCGAACGCCGATGCAAGTGAGGAAGATGTTTGCCCTCGTCGTAGTATTTCGGAGTCGCGGGGCTGCGAGCGGGTAACCTGATGGGGCGCGAGAAGCGTCAGCCGGTCGCTTTGTAGTGCTGGATGCCGATTCGACGCCACCCGCAGGGGATCTGGCTGTGAACGTAATGCATGCGCTCTCGCCTTGTAGTTTTCGACCGCTGGCTGGCCCGCGAACTGGATGTGGTGCAGGTATCCGTAGAGGGCCATGCTCAACTGCCAGCTAAGGAAGCTTGCTGCCAGGGCGGCAAGACGGGCGAGCGGCTCCTCGCTTGCGAGGGATGGCTGAGAGAGGACAACGTGTTGATCTGTCGCCGGCCCGGTTGCATGGGGCACAACTTCTACATAGAGCAGGCCACGCTGGTCGAAGCCGGGAGCGGCTTGATTCAGTGTTTGATTGCCAAAGACGACGACGCCCTTGCCTCCTTTACCCAAGCTCTCCTCCATCAATTGCTCGATCCACTGAACTAGGGCCTGCCAGCCCTCCGGCATCTTGAGGATCATGCGGCAGGTGTCGTTGAAGCTGGCCGTGCTGAGTGCGGCGGCCAATTGCACAAAGGGATGGCTTGCCGGGCGAGATGCTGCCAGATCAAGGTCGTATTCGTCCCAGGCGCGCTGTAGCACTGACCGCAGTCGACCGGTCGCACTGGAGAGGCCGGTGAGATAGAGCGCCACTGGAAGCAGGAACACACGCGTGGTTGGAGCGCTCATGCGTCCGCCTGTGCCAGTCCCACCATCCAGTTGAAGCGGGCGGCTGGGTGCGTGCTCTTGGTGTGCGAAGGAGTCGAGGTAGGAGCCGGGAAGCGTCATCACCAGGAGATGCTCTGCTGGTTGTATCTGTGCACGGCGCAGAAGCTCTGTAAACCAGGTCAGATGTGTGATAGGTTCCTCGGATGTCATGCCCATTGAGACGCCAATCATCATCACGTCATGCAATAGCGAGTGAAGTAGGTGTCGCTCATCGTCGCTAGCGGTCTGACCCGGTGATACGTCCTGCTGTGTAGCCGATTCCGATGCCGGCAGACGCAGATTCTTCGCGGCGGCTATGTCGCGTAGTATCGCATTAAGCGCCGCGGGGTCGGTGCTATCCAGAGGATGAATGGCGATCGCTCCTTCGTGCGGAGACGGGTCGTCGCGTCCATGGCAGAAGCCAAGATCGTGCAAGACGCGCACCGAGATGACTGAGCCGCCCATGCCAGACCAGATGATGTGACGGATACCTCGCTGCCTGATGTCTCGCGCCTCCGCCTCAACGTCCTCCAGCTTTGTCGGATCGGCCAGCAAGCGCGCTATGCCCTCGACCCAATCGAGTTTGAGCGCGCCATTTTCGCTGCCGAGTGTTGCCATGAGGCCGTCGCGACGCCGCAACTGGCCGACCGCGTCGTCGTTGATGAGTTGCTGCAGGGGAGAGGTCGCTGCTAGGTCATACGTCATAGAGGAACACACCTTTCCCAAGTTTGTTCACTTGCTGTTGCCTATAGTTTATACCCAAAATCTGGTATCATTGACCATCGTTCCCGCTGCAGATGCGCCGCAATCTTTGGGCTTGCTGTCTGTGGTGAACATGCCCTTTTGTTGCCCTTGATGGGCATGATACCCTGGCTGGTTTGGACATCCGCGAAGCTCCAGACCTGCTCACTTATGAAGGTGGGAATCTCGTCGGTCATGTCATGATTGGAGACAGCAAGTTTCCCTCTCGTTCGGACAAGGACGCTCCCGAGTTAAACCGCTGGTGTATGGCTGTGCTGCCGCCGTCATTTCTTTGTCATGCGGATGGCGTTTATCACTCTACGTATGTTTGATATTCTGCAATGGCCCGTCATGCGGGCTTGGCATGCTCGTTACCACGTACAAGAGCGGTGGCGACACCGAGCGCGGCGAGTATGGCACAGACGAGAAACGCCGCGCGCAAGCCATTGACGAATGTCCGCTGTAGGGTGGCTATCTGAGTGGCAGACAGTTGGCCGCGATGGGTGGCAAGAACGTTGCCGGCGGCCGCCGCGCCGAAGCTGGTGAAGACGGCTCCGGCGACAGCGACACTCAAGCTTTGTCCGATGACACGTGCAGTCGCGAGAATCCCTGATGCAACGCCCTGGCGGCTCATGGGAGCTGCACCCATGAGCGCCCTGGTGTTGGGTGCCTGGAATATTCCCTGGCCGATGCCTGTTACGACCAGGCAGAGGATCACATACGCAAGCGGAGTTCGAACGTCGAGCTCGCTGAGCATTAGCAGGCCGACACAGGCGATGCTCAGTCCGACGGGTGAGAGCCAGCGAGAGCCCATGCGATCGGCGAGGCTGCCACTTATGGGCGCAACCACCGCGAGTGTGAGCGAGAGCGGAGTAAGTAGTAGCCCGGCTTGCAGCGCATCATACCCACGCAACTCCTCAAAGTAGAAGGGGAGCAGGAATCCTACGGCGAAGAGTGCCAGCATGCAGAGCATGAAGCTGACATTGGCAGAGACAAATACGCGATTGCGTAGTAAGGTGAGATCGAGAATGGGTGCCGGCTGATGGCGCTCCACGACCAGCACCGCTGCAAGTGACGCAATCCCTATGACGACCGATGCGATGAAGCGCAGTGACGTCCAGCCCCACTCTTGCCCGAATGAGAGGCCCAGCGTGAGGGAGGCAAGCCCGATTGCCAGGAGCGCGGCTCCGGGGAGATCAAAGCGTATATGGCCGCGACGTGGTCGTTCAGTAAGAAGGCGCCAAGAGGCAATCAGCACCACTACGCCGATGGGTAGGTTGACGTAGAATATCCAGCGCCAACTGAGCGACTGAGTCAGGATGCCACCGATCGTTGGGCCGACGCTCACCCCGAGCGCAACGATAACCGCATTAACGCCAAGCGCACGGCCACGCTCGGAAGGAGGAAAGGCGCGCGTGATCATTGCCAAGTTAACGGCAAAGATACATGCAGCGCCCACTCCCTGGAGCAACCGCGCGGCAATAAGCACGCCCAGGCTTGGCGCGGCCCCACAGAAGGCTGAGCCAAGCGTGAAAATAGCTACACCTGCCAGAAAGATCGGCTTGCGGCCGAATTGGTCGGCCAGGCGCCCAACAGTAAGCAGGAGCGCTGCGATGACGACGAGGTAGCCGATGACAACCCACTCGATACTGCCCGAAAGCGGCACACTGAAGTTCCGCGCAATTGCTGGCAGGCTGATGTTAACTATTGAGGAGTCGAGCGTCGTCATGAAAGCTGCGCCTCCCGCGATGGCAAGCACTACCCATTTGTTTGCGCGTTCTTCAGTGTCAGCTGCTGCGGGGCTGGACACGTCAGTGTGCACTGCCTGTGATGGGGCGTGCGTGGAGAGTGACGTGCAGACGACCAGTGCTAAATAGGCAGCGCGTGCAGTTATGGGAATCCGGAGGTCTGTGGGTGAGTTAGGGTGATCATCCATCACTGACGCCATGTTGGTACTCCTAACAGGCTTTTATGCCATGGTGCGTATGGGTATATGTAGCAAGTTCGCAACAGATGGGTTAAGCAAAGCTCTGTCGCGTAGTCTGACGCGGTAATTGCGATCTCTATAAATGGTTCTGATGTGACGCAGAGGTGACGCATTTGTAGTGCCATTGAATGTGCACGCCAGTGCGCGGCGCCTCTTCATATAGCCGAGGAATATAGATTACTCTGGGCTCGCAGGACACTCTACGAACTGGACGCTCCACTCAAAGAATTCGAAAACCTGGGTTTCTCATTTGCTAGGTACCGATTATGCAGAAGTCGGGACCACATGGGAGAAACTTAGAGATGGATACGTTCTCGACGCGATACCTGCCTAGCATACGTGGCCGCCTGATGCTGGTGGTTGCGGTCGCGCTTCTCGGCACTCTAGCAATCATCGCCCAAATGGCTCTCCTCAGTACGATCGTGAGCCAGGTTTTTCTCAGCAACGCAGGGCTTGCGACACTGTGGACAACTCTGCTGCTGCTACTGATAGCAGGTGCCGCGCGCGCGATGCTCACGGGCGCCGAGGAGTTGATGGCCAAACGGATGGCGATTAGCTGCAAGTCTACGTTGTGCACACGCCTCTTTGCCCAACTTCTCAGGCTAGGACCAACGTATAGCCGAGATGAGCGCACAGGAGAATTGGTCACGACGGCAGTCGAAGGTATCGAGCGACTTGATGCATACATCAGTCGCTATCTGCCGCAGGTCTTTTTGAGCGTACTGGTGCCATTGGGCATCGCTGCTGCCATTGGGTTCCAAGACGTAGCGACTGCCGTGCTACTGGTAGTGACAGCACCTATCATTCCTCTCTTGATGGTTATTATCGGTAGGTACGCAGAGGAGCGCGTCCAGCGGCAATGGGAGGGGCTCACTCGCATGGGCGCCCATTTTCTCGATGTCGTGCAGGGATTGCCGACGCTGCTCTTGTTTGGTCGCGCCGAAGCTGAAAGCTCACGAATCGCGCGCATCAGTGAACGCTTCCGCGAGCGAACCATGCACGTGTTGCGGGCTGCTTTTCTCTCGGGCATGGTGCTTGAATTTATGGTTACCTGCGCCATCGGTGTAATCGCCGTCACACTAGGCGTGCGCCTGATCAATGGCGATATTCCATTCGAGCGAGCGTTTTTCGTGCTGCTGCTCACGCCGGAATTTTACAGGCCGCTCCGCGACCTTGGAACGCACCGCCATGCTGGCATGGAGGGGAAGGCAGCCATGATGAGGATCGCCCAGGTGCTCGACGGTCCTCTCCCCGCATCGACCCGGACGTCGCCCACTCAGAGCGAGATACCCTCGGCGCCCAAGGGGCTGCTCACACTGGAACTGCGCGATGTCAGCTATACCTACCCTGGCAGTGATCGCCGGACATTGGATAGCGTCTGCCTCACACTCGATGCGGGTACATGCACGGCGCTGGTGGGGAGGAGCGGCGCGGGCAAGAGCACGCTCGCGAATGTGCTCTTGCGTTTCCTCGATGCACAGGGCGGCATGGTCACTGCGAATGATCTGCCTATTGACACTCTGCCACCAGAGATCTGGCGCAACGAGGTCGCGCTGGTACCTCAACATCCGTATCTCTTCGCCGGCACGGTGCGCGAGAACCTGCGTCTAGCCAGGCCTGAGGCGTCTGACGCTGACATTACGCGAGCCGCTGGGCTGGCAGGGGCAGATGAATTCATCCGCGAGCTGGCCCAGGGTTATGAAACGCCAATTGGCGAGCGTGGAGCGCGACTAAGTGCGGGCCAAGCACAGCGGATTGCCATCGCACGTGCATTCCTCAAGGATGCGCAGTTGTTGATCCTTGACGAGCCGACCTCGCACCTGGACCCTGAGAGCGAGGCAGTTATTCGACACGCCGTGCAGGCTCTGATGCGCGGGCGCACCGTACTCGTCATAGCGCATCGCTTGAACACCATCATGGCGGCTGAGCAGATTGCTGTGATGGAGCATGGGCACATCGTCGAAGCGGGGACGCACGCTGATCTCCTCCAGGCCGATGGTGCATATGCACGGCTCGCAGGGAGAGCGCGGACTTCGATGGCTCGTGAGTCGACAGAGGTGACGACTGAGGGCGCGGCTCAGCAAGTGAATGTGATGGTGTAACACGTATGGCGGACACGGCGAACATGAAAGGTACTGGCACATTTCTACGCCTGCTACGGCCATTGGTTGCGCTCCACTGGCGGCTGGCGCTGACTGTGTTGCTTGGCGTCATCATGGTAGCGAGTAATATTGGGCTACTCGGTATGGCCGCGTATCTTATCGCCGACTCGGCTCTCAAGCCTCTGCTGGTGCTGCTTACTCTACCTATTTATATCGTGCGCGTTGCGGGAGTTGTCCGCGCGCTATCGCGCTACTCAGAGCGAATAGCTAGCCACAGCCTGACATTTCGCTTGCTGGCACGGGTGCGCGCCCAGACCTATCGCC
>DASVOW010000675.1:0-4015 GCA_036383155.1 Ktedonobacterales bacterium | reverse complement strand
GGTAGGCGGTGAGTAAGCCGTTGAGCGAACGCGAGTTGCTCGAGATTCAGATCAAGACGTATGAGTTTTATGCTGGCTTGATTGATCGCGCGGTGGGAGGCACACACACGGCCAAACTGCCCAAATGGGATGAACAGCGCGCCGAGGAGTATAAGCAATTGGCGGATCAATTGCGCACCCGGCTTGCCGAACTTGACAAGCGAGAAGCTGCCGCGCCTGCCACCAATCCTAGTGCGGTTGAGATCGCGCCTGGTGCGGCGGGCGCTGATGACAGTGTGTCCGCGCCGGAAGTTGGCTAGTCGCGCATTCAAACGTTCTATCAGACAGTACATGCTCATGTGTTTGTAGTGGTCTGATATGGAGACGTGGAGAAATGTGCTATCGGTTCGCTGCGCGCCTGAGCATATGTTACTGTGGCTGCACAAGATTGTGGCATTGTATCGTTCGCTAGTAGGTGGGAATGTCTGCTATAGCTCAGGAAATAGACACTTCACTAGCGAGCAGAAAGATATGTGGATGTTTTTGATCCCAGTCGCGGAGAGATGGTGAGTCATCGCAAAGCGACATTGTGACGCTGTAAGGCGTTATCCCGTCTAATGATGGATGTCTCAGGGTCATCAACGATATCTGAGTGGTCGCTGGTAACCCGATGCTCCCGGCACGTAACGATGTGACACCGTCAGCCGTTTAAGAGCCGTTGGTGAATGGCAAGTCGAGTGGTGGTTGGTATGTCGTAGCGGTGGGCGAACGGCTCATGCGATGAGGACAGGGAGTGTGAAGCGATGGCCGCGCAATTTCTTACGACTAGCAAGCTGAATAACATTGTCAACATGATCAACCTGGGGCGACAAAGCGGTATTCTCCGCGTGATTCGCGGCCAGGGTCCGACGCGAGAGGTGGGACAGATCAAGTTCATAGATGGTGAGCCGGCTGCTGCGCTGCTGGGCCAGCTTACGGGTCATAATGCGCTGTCAGTGCTGATGAACTGGGGCGAGTGCATCTACTCTTTCGACGAGCAAGCAATTACGGATGTGGGTGATGGCGATCTCTCTACCGATGCCGCACGCATATCATCCGATCCGGGCCGGTTCATGCAATCTGGTGCCCAATCCGGCGGACTCTCCAGCGGGTCCTGGCCAGCTTACGGCTATCCCCATTCATCACCTTTCTCTCAGCCCCCAGCTGTGTCTCCTCTGCCATCCAATAGTTCTACTCCTGCACCGAACTCCAGTTTCCCGACGAGTAATCCCGGTTTCGGCTCGCAACCCGGCCAAAGCGGATATCCTCTCGGGCAGCCTGGGTATGGATATACACCGGGGGCATCGAGTTACCCCGGTGATGTAGCACGCAATGATCCTTTCTATAGTACGGGCATGCTACCCGCGCAGCCGGCATCGCAGGTTGCCGCTCAACAACCCCCGGCGCCATTGAGTCCGGAGGTGTTGGAGTCGATTCCCCAGCGCACGACGCTGTCGGAGCATGTGGAGCAGCTTCCACTCGACCGACGTGAGCGTATGGTGCTGCTATTGATTGACGGACGGCGTACGGTGGTGGATCTGGCGCGATTGACCCGGCGAACGGAGCGCGAGCTTCTGGGGGTATTGAGTCATCTCGCTGGTCTGGGATTAGTCCGAATGAGTAGCTAGTCCGGGTTCACGACGTGCTGCGCGTTATACGTGATATGTATGTGTACCAGACCGGGGAGAACGTGTGTCCGTGTGAGAGGGCACCCCGATCTACGTGTCTTCCGTCGAGAAAGCGAACTATCCATATGTCCATTGATCAGACAGCTGGTGGTGGGCAACGTGGTGTCATCTGGTTGGTGGCGCTCGCCACGGCGTGATCGTGTTGGGGCGATCTCCCGAAATTGGCCGAGCGAGGAGGATATGCTGAGATGTTTCCTAGATGGTGGCGTCTGGGTATTCGTCCGCAATTGACGATTATCGTCATCCTGGGAGCAATTCTCAGTACGGCGGCAACCCTTTTCATTGCGGATAACGCTATCCAGAATTACACCCTGGATCAGGCTAAGACGCAAGAAATGGAGAACATGAAGATCGCCAATCTGGTGCTTGAGACCCAGTATGGTCAAAATGTCTCGATTTCCTCAGACAACCAGATGGTAGTGGATACGCCTGGCAGCGGTAAGGATGTCAGTCTCGATGCGCCCAACTATGGCCGCTATCCGCTCAATGACAACGTGGATTATGTTGATCAGGTGCAGCAGTTAATCCACGCAAGCGTGTCCGTGTATCAATGCGCAAACAAAACGGGCGACTTTACGCCATGTAACCGCATTGCCACCACGTTCACTAAGAAGGGCGCTCAGGGAGGACTGACGCAGCGTGAAACGGGCGTCGCGATGACGACGAGTGTCGTGAAGAACATGAGCCTCGATGGCACGCCGCATGAATGGCTGGGTGTGGATACAATCGATGGCATGGACTACTATGCGGACTATACGCCACTCTTTAATCCGCAGCACCAGCTCATCGGTGTACTGTTCGTCGGTGTTCCGCTCGACACGGTAACCGGGGTCGTCAATCAGACGACTGTAGAACTGGTGTTGATCGGTACGGTGATCATGATCGCCGGCGTTATCTTCGCGCTCTTCTTCGCGAATACGATTGTCACTACGCTGCAGCGGGCAGCGCGTCAGGTGAGCGGCGCATCGGAGCGTATCGGCGGCATTGCCGCGCAGCAGGCGAATGGGTCCGCACAGCAGGTGTGGGCTATCAACGCGATCAATCAGGCACTGCAAAATTTCTCGGAGACGGCGCGCGACATCTCACAACGCACCGATCAGCTGGCACTCATGGGTAACCAAGTGTTGCAGCGGCGCGCCGAGATCTCGCCGCCACAGATTGACTCGATCCTGGCATATATCACCCGATCGGTGCGTGACATTAGCGTGGCGAGCCGTCAGCAGGCATCTCAGTATGAGCGCATGACCGGCGCGATGCAGGCTGTCATCGAGATCGCCGAGCAGGTGGCGGGTAACTCGCAGCAAAGCTCCGAGAGCGCCGAGCGACTGGAACTCGTCGTTCGGCAGTTGCGACAGCTCGTGGGCGTGCGCATTGCGCAGCGCGACACTACGGAGGCTGGTGCGGGCGCAACGACAGATGTTGCGCTGAATGGCAATGCGGCGCCGAATCAGTCTGCAATGAAAGGTACGGTGCGAGCTATACGTCCCGCCAGCCAGACTGCAGATCGAGACCAGAATACGAGCGGCGAGCTGGGGCAGGTGGATCTTGCCGGTATGAGGCCGATGTCTGGCCAGCAGGGAGGTGAGATGGGCCGCATGGGCATCTTCGGTGAGCAACCGCAACAGATGGCGCACGCTATGCCAGGTGCACCGGCTATGCGGCCGATGGGCGGGATACCTGTGGCTGGTGGCCGAGGCGGTATGCAGGCGGGCCAGGGACAGATCAGTGGCAGACCTATGGGGTCCGGCGCACAAGGACCTATGAATGGCGCGGGCAGCGCATGGGGCCAAGCCTCCATGAATGGCAATGGTATGGCTGGTATGGGGCCAGCGGGCGCGCCAGGAAATGGATCTCCGTTTGGGGGGCAGGACAATGACTGGCGCTTGCCACCGATGCCGGAGATGCCTGCTATGCCTGGTATACCTGGCTGGGGTGACGGACATGGAGCACCGGGTGCACAAAGCGGTGGACGTGGTATGCAAGGGCCCAACTCTGGGCCAAATTCGCGGCCGAACACGTTTGGCGGTCCGTCGGGCCCTAATGGAGCGGGCTGGCCGCACGGACGCTAATGGCTGATTGGCCAAATGACGCGCAGCGTTCTTCGGTCGGAGGTCGCGGTGATTGAGTGATCCAGTGTATCTGGTGAAGTCGCGCAGAATAGCGTACAATAGCTGCGATTACACCATCTGTACCAACCATACAATCTAACTCTCGTCGATGTCATGCGTGGGCATGGTGAACTGTGCCCACCGGCGTCGCAAGAAAGGCGGAGAGCACGAGTGTACGAAGACGTGATCGCCCAAGTGCCG
>DASVOW010000674.1:0-1773 GCA_036383155.1 Ktedonobacterales bacterium | reverse complement strand
GCCAAGTGAGACAACGCTGCGCTGCGTTGAGGCAAGGCCGCGAACACGCAGCACGGTCGAAACACTGCCAAGCCCATAGGGATTGCAAGCCAACATCGACCTGAATCGACTACGGGGAGGGGAGGCAGTAATCGGTTCGCTCGCGGATACGCTCACCGGGGGGGCCTAGCAACGCGGATAGCCGCCCACGTGCCATGCAGGTTGTCGTATTTTACTTCACGCCTGCTAGAAAGCATGATGTATCGAGTGTAACATAGTTTCCGATGACTTGACAAGCAGCGTACCGAACCAATATAGGCGTAGTCCTAACATCTCTACGGATGAGCGTCGCGGCAAGATGGCAGCGACATCGCGGAGAGATGGCGCGGGATAACATATGCAGGCGCCCCGGCGGCGTTCATGCCAACCAGGGCGCCTGACACCCAACAGCAGATGCTCTACGCGATCGCTGATGCTACCATTTAACACACGTATTTGGTACCACTTGTAGCACCCTACCGGTGTTCCGGCGAGAAGGCTTAGCGATAGCGCAAAGGATCATCTCCAACGCGTGGAAGTGGTGAGCTATCTCCCGAGGGACGCTCTTCAAGAGGGCGCTCACTAAAGGGGCGCTCGCCAAATGGGCGGTCGCCATACCCACGCTCACTGTATCCACGCTCACCAAAGCCGCGATCGCCAAAGTTACGCTCGCCGACCGCTCTTCCTCGTGGCCCATATCCGTAGCGCGCTGGACTACCGGGTTGACCTGGCTCGCGTCCGCGCGATGGACCGCCCTCGCCTCCGTCGTCCTGCGCTGGCTCGCGATAGGGGCGAATACCTTCCTCGCGGTACGGGCGTGGCGTCTCGTCGCGATAGGGGCGTGGCCCTTCGCGGCCCATCTGTGGCTGCATGCCAGGCATGGGGTTTCCCGGACCACCCATCCCGCCCTGATTCTCCAGTAGCTCAGAGCGAACGATTACCACCTCTGGTGGAGCGCTAATGCCAAGCTTGACACGCTCCCCCTCGACGGCAAGCACGTGGATCGTGATGACCCCATTGAGAACGATTGCCTCACCGGCCTTCCTTCGTAGCACGAGCATTGCGGTTACCCCCTCCTCACAGGCAGTGACGGCACAGTACCGTCCTCACCTGGACGATATGTCCTCCAGAGCCGCCCCTGCCAAGGGGCAACACCGAGGGCTGCACTGCAGCGACCGTTCCACCCTTCATTCCTTTGAGGAGGGGACATGCGGCGGGCGGAGCCAAAAGCCAGCTCGTACCCGTGCGCCAAGTCGGTTGCATTTCCATAGACAGATAATAAATTCGAAATTGTGGAGAGTGCGCGCACACAAAAGTATCGAATTGTGTCACATATTCTCCCTTGCTGGCGCCCCTGCCCGTAGTTCCTGTCTCGTGGCAGCATGAGCAACCAATGAACGACCCGCTGTACACAGTACAACGTAGAACCTCTGCCAGAGTACCGTGTGCCGCGAAAATCATCGCAGCGTATGGCAACTTGATGTTGCCCGGTCACTTCAGCGTGCGTCATCATGACGTATTCCGCCTGATCGTACATAGGCGGGAATGATGCGTGGTTTCACTCCGCGCCGATTCCATCTCTATAGGTGTGCCGCATGACATGCGTGCTATCTATATGCGTCCGCTGCTCCGTGCAGCGTGTGGTGGTCGAATCTCCTTGTCGCCGTGTGCCGGCATATTCGTGGGGATTAATACGAACATTGAGACGCGTTGAGCGTGCGGCACATTGACGGTCGGCATCCTGCACCAACCCAG
>DASVOW010000673.1:0-1667 GCA_036383155.1 Ktedonobacterales bacterium | reverse complement strand
GATGACGCCGCGCGGCTCGAAGATCCAGTCTACGCAGCCGACTTCGCCCAGGTTCCCGGCGTTCTTGTTGAAGGTGTTGCGGATCTCGGCGGCGGTGCGGTTGCGATTGTCGGTCACCACCTGCACCATGATCGCCGCCCCGCCTGGAGCATAGCCCTCGTAGGTGATCTCCTCCAGTGAGGAGCCTTCACCGCCGCCGCTGGCGCGCTTGATGGTACGCTCGATGTTGTCCAACGGCATGTTGGCCTCGCGTGCCCGCTGGACCGCCATACGCAGACGGAAGTTCGCGTCGGGGTCGGGGCCACCACCCTCGCGAACCGCTACGACAAGCTCGCGACCCAGCCGAGTAAAAAGCTGGCCGCGCTTGGCGTCATTGACGCCCTTTTGCCGTCTAATCTGATGCCATTTTGAGTGACCAGACATCGAGATGCCCCCTTGTAATAGATGTCCTCATCGCCACCACAGCCTATACGGACGCGACCGACTGTCGCGTGTATCGAGACACGCACGGTATGCCACGCAGTCGGGTCGGAACCTGCTCTATGCTTCCTTCGGGCGTGCCTGCTCGGGTGGATACTGGATTATATACGAGATGCACGGCGCATAGAAGCGTCGCGAAGCGTCGCCAATGCAGACGTGCCACGGTATTGTATCATCTGGCATGCACAGTGCCAAACATAGGACGTGCCTCAGTCGGCGGCAGTGACGACGAAGTCGAGGAGGGCTGCGAGCAATTCATGTGCCTGGCGTGCTTCGGGGGCGTCACCTGTCGCCTCGTCGAGCGCGGTTCGCGCCAGCGCACCTTGCTCCGCCAGCGCCGAGGCGACGCGAGCGCGGGCTCTGGTGCGCTCCAGCACGGCGAGCGCCGCGCCCATCTGTTCCTCGGATGCCGGGCCGTTCTCTATATAGATCGCGTCGAGGGTGGCGCGATCCGGGCCACTGGCAGTCTCAAACGCGTGGATCACCGGCAGGGTCATCTTCTTGCGCCGCAGATCGCCCGCATACGACTTGCCCAGCTCTTTAGTCGCCCAGATGCCCAGCAGATCATCGCGGAGCTGGAATGCAAGGCCCAGCGCCCGCCCGAAGCGCGCGAGGTTCGCGGCGAGAGGAGCATCGTCCGGTGCGCCAAGATGCGCGCCCATCTCCGTCGAGCAGGCCATCAGCGCCGCCGTCTTGCGCCCGATCATCTCCAGATACATCTCCACGGTGATGTCGCGCCGCCCCTCGTAGCGCATGTCGAGGAACTGGCCTTCGCAGAGCTCCAGGCACGTGCGGTCGAGCAGGGCGGCTAGTCGCACCACCACCAGTGGCGCGATGCCTGCGTCCACGAGCCGCCAGAGGCCCTGGCGGGCGAGTGAGAAGAGGCCGTCGCCAGTGTTAATCGCCTGTGGGATACCCCAGAGCTTCCAGAGCGTGGGGCGGTAGCGACGTTCCTCGTCGCCGTCCTCGATGTCGTCGTGTATCAGCGAGAAGCTATGCACCAGCTCCACGCAGACGGCGGCGGGTACGACACGTCGCACCAAGTCTTCGCGCGCGCTGGCTGCCGCACCTTGGCGACCGGCGGCAAGCTCAGAGGCGAGCAGCACGAGCGTTGGCCGCAGCAGCTTGCCGGGATGACTCTGCGCGGGGCTGAGGTCAGGGTTACGCCAGCCAAGGTGATATTCAAT
>DASVOW010000672.1:0-8973 GCA_036383155.1 Ktedonobacterales bacterium | reverse complement strand
AATCACAGTTACCGCATCAACCCCAATTACAACGACTTTGTACGGGTGATCGTGCCAGCAAACGCGACACAACGGAATGTCTCTGGCGACTGTACTCCGATGAGTGCGGCAGAGCCCGGCCACGCGGTATTGGCATGCCGCATGATATTGCCAGAGGGAGAGCAGCGCAAACTCACCTTTTCATGGTATACCCCGCCTCCAGCGCCCGATAAGCACGCTGCTCCAGCCGCGCAACCTCAGTACCAATTGCTCATCCAGCGCCAAGCTGGAGCTGTACTTACAGCGGCGGTCACCGTTTCTCCTGCTCCTGGGATGACTGTCGTGAATGCCTCCGCCGGCAGCGTTCAGAAAGGAGCAGTGCAGTGGACTGCTCATCCATTTGTTTCAGATACATCGATCGGTGTAAGAGTCAAAACATCATGACGCATGACGAAAAAGGTGCGCATGAACCTCTGTGACTCGTCAAACGCCCGCAAGCAGGAGGTATCGATGTCAAGCGCGGGCGCAGTCCTGTGCGTCTTGCGCTACACGTTTCCTTCTGCTATCCTACTGTAGCCTCTCGGTTCTGGGTTGCTCTGCCCCTTGGTTATGCGACACTAGGGCACAGGTGGCTTTGAGTAAGAGTGCGGAGTTACAAGCATAGTTCACCACGGGGCAGAGGCCATAGCGGCAGCTCTCTCTGACGTGCATATAGATGAGCCCAAAAGCGTGACTGCTGCGATGAGGCGGCAGAAGGTGAACGTCCGCCCGAGAGGGCAGAGGCGCGGCAACGGGCGGATCGCTTTTGTACGTGCTTCATAGCGTGCTATGGCGTTCTACTGCGTGAGGGAGATGAGTCATTTCCATCACGTCAATAAGTCGGCGGCAAGCGAGTATTCTAGGTGGTCATTGTGAGACACCACGGTGCTTTAGGAAACTTCAGGGAAGGGCCAGAGACAATGAATGGCGATGCTCGGCGAATTCGTGTTGTCGAGGTAGTGGGGAATGGAGAGGGAGGCGGCACGAAATGCGTCGCGCGGATCATAAGGCATCTTGATCCTGCCCGGTATGCGATGACCGTAGTCGCCCCCAACTCCCCATTGCTTGCGCAGGCTTGCGCTGAGCGCGACGCGCAGTTCATATACCTGCCTATCTCACAAAGTCGAGTGCAGAGACAAGGTTATGCACAGTTCGCCAAAATCCTGAGCGAATTGCAGCCCGATGTCGTCAGTGCTCATGGTACTCGTGCAGCCTGGTACACCCTGCGTGCACTCAAATCGAGCACCGCGACTCCACGGATCATGTACAGCGAACATCTCTTTTCATTCGACGCCCGGCGCGGTGTCATGAGATTGCCCTGGATCGCTCTGGAACGCTACTTGTGCCAGCACGTCGATGCCTTAGCGACTGCTTGTGCAGCCAACGCGCGTCGCGCCGAAACGAGCGGCTGGATTGATTCACAGCGTATTGTCATGCGTCACTACGGCATCGAGCTGGAAGACTTTCACTGGCAAGCCGAGCATAAAATGCCGCGAGCAGAGCTTGATCTGCCCGAGAATGCCCTGGTTGTCGGGACAGTGGGACGCCTCATCCCCCAGAAAGGGATGAAGTATCTTCTCCAAGCTGCGGCCATGGTGCTGAAGGTGCGGCCCAACGTAATCTTTCTAATTGTCGGCGATGGAGAGCTGCGCGACACACTCAAAGCGCAGTGCCAGCGGCTTCAGATTTCAGATAATGTCCGGTTTCTTGGCGCGAGCGCCCAACCTTGGCGCATTCTTGCCAATTGTGACGTCATAGCGTTTTCCTCTCTCTTTGAAGGTCTGCCCCAGACCTGCATCGAGGCGCTCACTGTCGGCAGTGCAATCGTCTCCACGCGCATGAACGGAACGGCTGAACTTATTACAGACGGGTACAATGGCATCCTCGTACCCACCCACAATGCGAATGCGCTGGCCAAAGGTATCCTCGACCTCGTGAACGATCCTGAGCTGCGGCAGCATTTCCGTGAGCGGGCTCCCCAAGCCGTGCGAGACTACCGAACAGAGACGATGGTTTCTCATTTTGACGACGCATATCGTTCCCTATACGCTCAACGGATAGCTAACGCGCCAGCATCGGCCGTTCCTGTACAGACCCGGTAAGCTTCCGTAGTTGCTGCTCTGTTGGAGGTATCAGGGTGCGCGCATTATTCGTTCATCTCGTCAGGCTGATAAAGCGCGACAAGACTTGGTCGTACGACGCCGAGATGACCCTTCCTGCATTTTTCTTCATGCTCACTGGAACTCTAGGGAAAGCAGTGCGGGGCATGCTTTGCCGCGTCGGCCTGAAACGCAGCCACGGCCTACTGCTCGTCGGGCGCCATGTGCGGCTACGAAACAAGCACTACATCACCACCGGACGGGCAGTGGTGATCGAAGACTTTGCTGAAGTCCAGGGACTTTCGAAGAGAGGCGTTGTGCTCGGCAATCGAGTCTCTATCGGCAGCTTCGCCATGATACGCCCCTCTGGGTATTATAGCGGACACATCGGTGAAGGCTTGAGGGTCGGCGATAAATCGACGATCGGGCCCTTCTGTTACCTGGGCTGTTCTGGGTATATCACCATAGGTCGTAACGTCATGATCGGCCCACGCGTGAGCTTCTACGCGGAAAATCATAACTTCGCTGACGTGTCGAAGCCCATGCAGTATCAAGGCGTCACTCGGGTACCGATTGTTGTAGAGGATGATTGCTGGATCGCATCGCACTCAGTCATCCTGGCAGGCGTCACCATCGGCAGAGGCTCAATTGTGGCAGCGGGAAGCGTAGTAACACGGGATGTTCCACCGTATTCGATCGTCGGAGGCGCGCCTGCACGCATCATCAAATCACGCTTACCCGCGCAGAGCGAGCCGGCACAGACGTTCGCGACCATGCCGCCCCAGCAGGCGTAGGTCTAATCCCGTTATCTACATCCATAACACGTCATCCATAACACGTCATCGCCGATGCGACGCGTAGTGGCGAGTGCCCGGTTTATACAGCGATTGGGGAGATCAGTGCGCATACTAGTTACCGGTGTCGCGGGTTTCATTGGCACACACCTGGCGTTGGCCCTCGCGCAGCAAGGTCACAGTGTTGTTGGCCTCGATTGCCTGACGGACTACTATTCGCCTCACCTAAAGGAGCTCAATGTTTCTCATCTGGCATCCGAGGGCATAGCTATGCACCGTCTTGACCTGGCTGGCGATGAGCTCAGTTCGGCGGTCGACGATGTAGAGGTAGTGTTCCACCTTGCGGCGCAACCTGGCCTGTCCGCTGCATCCTTCTCCTCATACGAGCGCAATAATGTCGTGGCGACTTATCGCCTGATAGACTCCCTCGTTGGCAGCACAACCCTTCGCGCCTTCATCTACATCTCGACGTCATCGGTCTATGGCTCTAATGCGACTGGACCGGAGACGGCAGTGCCCGAGCCCATCTCAACGTATGGTGTGACGAAGCTCGCAGCGGAGCAGCTGACGTTAGCCATGTATCGAAGCAGGGGATTCCCTGCCTGTTCATTTCGACTGTTCTCCGTCTATGGGCCGCGCGAGCGCCCCGACAAGCTCTTTCCAACGCTGATTCGCAGTATTATTGATGGGACAGAATTTCCGCTTTTCGCGGGCAGCGAGCGCCATCTTCGCAGTTACACGTATGTTGGAGACATCGTGAACGGGCTCATTTCTTCCCTCGATCATGTCGACGAATGTCTTGGTGAGATCTTCAACCTTGGTATGGACAACGCAATGACAACGGGCGAAGGGATACGGATTGTCGAGGAGATCATGGGAAGCAAGGCCCGACTTCTGGCGCGTCCGCCTCGCTTTGGCGACCAAGCAACGACGACCGCGAACATAGAGAAAGCTCGCAGAGTGCTTGGTTATCATCCCACTACAGGTGCCAGGGAAGGGCTGACGCGCACTGTGCAGTGGTTTACGGCTTTCCGAGATGTGTACTCTGAAGGAGCCGCCGTGGTGACATGCTCCCCACACCTACAGGCAAGGGACTTCTCGGTTCATCCCCGCAGGTAGCCCCGCGAGTCCCCGAAGGGCCTGCCCGGCCTATTGGATATTTCTGGCCGCGTTCTCGTCACGGTCGAGCACCAGCCCGCAGGACGGGCAGACCTGGGTGCGCGCGCTCAAGCTCTTGGGCACGCGCTCGCCGCACGCGGAGCAGTCCTGCGAGGTATAGGCGGGTTCTACCAAGATGACTCGCTTGCCGGCCCATTCTGCCTTGCACGCGAGGATGGTGCGAAACGCCGCCCAGCCGGCATCGGAGATGCTCTTGGCGAGGTGATGGTTCCGTACCATGTTGGCGACCCGCACGTCTTCCAGATAGATGGTGTCGTAGGCTCGGCTGCTGCGCCACGGCTCTCCGGCGTTTCGGGCACCAGCTGAGGTGATAGACGATGAGGTGCACGTGATGTTCGTCACGTTGGTAGTCCATGTTGTTTCCCTGTAGAGGGTCTACAAAAAACAACAAGCGAATCAAGGGAAGGGCTTTTGGCTACAAGCCAGTGCAAGCCCTTGCATCCGTATGGCCTAAAGGCACAGCGGCTTTACGGGCTTTTCGGTAACCACCCTGCAGCTGATGTACAATGCAAGGGAAACTCCGCTGACTAAAGCGGACGGCGTTGTATGTTCCTTTGTCCCGTGAAGCGTGCCGTGGAGGTTTGTTCTATGCCGCCCTCTCATCTCACCACACACGAGCAGCTCATCCTCGTGGCGGACGACGACAAGGTGACGCGCGACACAGTGCGCGACATCCTTGAGGACGCCGGCTATCGCTCCATCCTTGAGGCGCCAGACGGCGAACACGCGCTTGACATCCTCCGCACCAGCTCTCAGCGGCTCGTCGTCATTCTCGATTGGCTGATGCCACATGGCAGCGGCACAGACGTGCTGGTAGCGCGCGCCAAAGAGGTCCCACTCGTCGGTCGCCACGCCTATATTGTCCTGACCGCGGATGCTCGCGTCTCACAGGCCGACATTGATGCGCTGGGCCTGCCATCAGATATGTGGGTCCGCCTGCTCAGGAAGCCCTTTTCACTCGACGACATGCTCCAAGCAGCCGAAGACGCGACCCGCGCGCTCCTTCCTCTGGAAAACACTGCACCCACACCCGCCCCAGCACCGGCGTCCGAAAGAGCCAGCGAGTAGCCTCTGTGCGCCGCGTCATTCACTCTCTCATTTTTATGGTACAGGCGCCCCGTCCCACGACCGCGCCCTGACCCTGCATAGCTAAAGGTAGAGTATCCCTCTCCGACGAAGAGGCTGATTGTCACGGCACACAAAAGCTGCGGCAGCCGGAGAATACATTGTCCCAGCCGCCGCAACAGCACTGCTCAGCATCCCAACGCTCGCTGACAGGCATGCAGTCTAACGTACTATCTGACACGCCACACATGCATGCGATGCCATCCACACACGCACTGCTATATGGCACAGCTC
Organism: Ktedonobacterales bacterium; assembly: GCA_036383155.1. Taxonomy (GTDB): domain Bacteria; phylum Chloroflexota; class Ktedonobacteria; order Ktedonobacterales; family JADMIN01; genus DASVOW01. The sequence continues at coordinate 3,524 of DASVOW010000672.1, read as the reverse complement.
TCGTCATCGCACTGCCCCGCGTCATCCTGGCCCGCGCTCATCATCTGCAGTCGCGGGTGGGCATCGCTCCACGCGCGTTCGAACACCTCGCCAAACAAGTCAGCCGGTTGCGCCCCAGAAATGCCGTATGTCTCGTCGATCGCGAAGAACGGCACACCCTGAATCCCAAACTCCGCCGCGCGCTGCACATCCGCCTTCACCGCGTCGGCATACGTATCGCCCGCGAGCACTGCTCGCGCCTCGTCGCCATCGACGCCGATCTCGGTAGCCAGCTGCACCAGCGTCTCCGTATCTCCCAGATCCTTGCCCTCAGTGAAGTAGGCCTTGAAGAAGCGCTCTTCCGCCTCCTGCTGCTTCCCATGCGCAGCCGCCAGATGGATCAGCCGGTGCGCGTCAAATGTATTGGCGTACCGCGTCGTATCCATGTGATACTCAAGCCCTTCTTGTGCCGCGAGGCCGCTCACGCGGTCATTCATCGCCGCCGCCTGCGCCCGGCTCACCCCATACTTCGCCGCGAGAACGTCAGTCACCGACTTTTCCGAGTGCCGGGGCGCATGAGGATCGAGCTGGAAACTGCGCCAGACAACCTCCACCTCATCACGGTGCGGAAACTGCGCGAACGCGGACTCGAAGCGGCGCTTGCCGATATAGCACCACGGGCACGCAACATCAGACCAGATCTCTATTTTCATCGCATTCTTTCTCTCTTGCAGTAGGGCGGCAATCGCACGCGAGCGACGTATGCCTCCCGATAGCACGCGAAACTGCGCTTGTACAATAAAACTTCCATCATGATAGTAAGTGTAGTAAAGATAGTGGTTACCGTCAAGCCTGGTGCCTCTGAAAGAGAGCAATCACAAATTCATTCCCACCGAGTCTCGGCTGCATATCTGTTATCTTTGCATCACCACACCGACACTACTCCCAAGGGCGGGCCGCTCCTGTGCCTCGACAATCGCCGCTGCAGGGCCACCCGAGCGGCAGGCAAGGGCGCATGGTCAACCACATGTGCACATACATGTAGTGCAACTGAGCCACACTCGCATCGCACCATGTTACGCCGGCACCGGCGCGGTGACGCGATGCAGCCGCGCATAGATGCCATCGCGCGCCATCAGCTCCGCATGGCTGCCCACCTCCGCGACACGCCCCTCATCCAGCACCACGATGCGGTCGGCATTGCGAATAGTAGAGAGGCGATGCGCCACCACAAACGTCGTGCGCCCCCGCATCAGCCGCGCAAGCGCCTCTTGTACCAGCGCCTCCGACTGCGTATCGAGTGCCGCCGTCGCCTCGTCGAGGATCAACACGCGCGGCTGGCGGATCAGCGCCCTCGCGATGGCGATGCGCTGCCGTTGCCCACCCGAGAGCCGCGCGCCATTCTCGCCGATCTGCGTATCCACCCCCTGCGGCATCCGCTCAACAAACTCGCGCACGTTGGCGTCGTCCAGCGCCCGCTCGAACGCCTCACGCCTGACATACGACGTGCCGTAGAGTATATTGTCGCGGATCGACCCCCTGAACAGGATCGTCTCCTGCGAGACCACCGACAGGAACTGCCGGTAGCTGCGCAGGTCCAGCTCGTTCATGTCGTGCCCGTCCAGCAAGACGCGCCCCGCCGTCGGACGCAGGAATCCGATGATCAGGTTGATCAGCGTCGATTTGCCCGACCCCGATCGCCCGACGACGGCGACCGTCTCGCCCTGTCTCACGTCGAGCGAGACATCCGTGAGCGACGGCGTCTCGCTCTCTGGATACGTGAAGCTCGCCGACTCGAAAGTAAATCGCCCACGGACACTGCCAACCTTCATCTTGCCGTCGTTCTGCTCGAAGTCGTCGTATTCCAGGATCTCCCCCAGCGACCGGATCGACTCGAAGCCCTTGCTCAATTGCGGCACGATCGTGGTAATCTGCAGCACCGAATTCGTCAGGCTGCTAAAATAGCCCGACAGCAACACCACATCGCCCACCTGCATCGGCACCAGATGCGTGTAGGCGAGATACCCTGCCACGACGAGACACCCCACCTCAAAGAGGCGGAATGTCACCCAGGAGGTCGCGCCGAAGAGCGCATTCACACTGTCGAGCTTCCGCCCGGCTCCGCGCATCTGCTCCAGGCGCTGCTCCAGCCGCGCGATCTCCTCCCGCTCGACGCCGTGCGCCCGCGTCAGCGGGATCAAGCGGATCATCTCGCCGACCTTCGTCGAAACCTGCTCGACCTCCTCGCGAAAGGCCCGGTTATTCTGCTGCAGCGGCGCGCGTGCTGCCCGCACGACGAGCGCGGCAACGGGAACCGTGATGAGATAGAAGAGCAGGAACGTGGGCACCCGGATCGCCGTGACCACCAGCGCGATCCCGATGGTGACGAACGACACCGGCACGTTATCGAAAATCTGCGTCGTCAATTGCTGGATCATCTCGACATCGCGCAATACCTTCGTCTGCAACGCCGTCGTATCGCTCTGATGGATGAAGTGCATCGAAAGATGCTGCAAGCGCCGGGCGAGCGCCGACCGCAGGTTGCGCTCCACATTGCGCGAGGAGATGCTGAGGAAGCGTATATAGAGATACTGCGTTGGGATATTCTGCGCGACGATCGCGGCGGTGAGCGCCGCGTAGATCGTTATCTCCAGCAGCGAATGCCGCTTCGGATCGGCGACGATATCGACAATGCCCGCCATCGTCAGAGGCAGCGCCCAGGTCGGGCTGCTCTTGATGAACCAGAAGAGCAGCGCAAGCAAGAGATTGCCCGCATCGCCTCGATAGAGATACCACAGTGTGCGCAGCGGATACGCCCCGCGATACCGATGCTGCGGACTGTGTCCCAGGTCGATGTGTAACTCACTCGAACGATACGGCCAATTCATGCGGGCAACGCTCCCTTATGTCACGCGATGGTGGTTGGATGGTGGTTGGTAGGTCTGTGGTGCCCATGCCGGAGCCGCACGAAGCATGGCGCGATTAACCAGAGGACGCGACATCCTTGGACGAGGCGAGGCGACAGTGGCAGCCTCGAAGACGGCGCTTACATGTGATGCTGTGATGCACACCCTAACAATGCTCTGGCGGCTCTTATTCTATTCCCAGCTTTTCTTATATCCAACCCATGTGTAACATTTGGGCTACATCCTGGTGCGCTCCTTCGACAGACAGCAGACGATCACCCGCCCGCTGGACTTCCCTATCCAGCCTGACCTCACCCAGCCTGCCATATCCAAAAGAGAAGGCAAGACGGAGCCGCAACGACGATTCACCCATCGTCGTTGCGGCTCCGTCTTGCGGCAGCAACGCGTGCAGTCTGTATGGCTATCAGCCTTGCCCAATCTGGACACCCAGCCGCTCCAGTAGCCTCCGGCTCAGATCCGCCCGGTACTTGATGGGTTTCTTCTCTGGCCCGTGCGAGTCTGAGCCCGAGCTCGTAAGGAGGCCGTGCCGGTCAGCATATGCCACATACGTCGCAGTCTGCTCGCCCGTATGCGCCGGATAATACGCTTCAAAGCCGTCGATGGGCACGCTGCGGCGCA
>DASVOW010000671.1:0-2705 GCA_036383155.1 Ktedonobacterales bacterium | reverse complement strand
GTGACGTTTTGTTGGTCACCGAGATTGGTGGCTGGGTGGCGAGGAAGTGAGGGCAGCAGTAGACGAGATGTGAGCGAACCCACGCTTTCCCCCATCTTCCCGATTGTACGAACATCATCTCTCCACATTGCACACGCTGCACATGTAAAGTGGTTGTATCTGGGTTGTGATTCGTAGCGTGTGGTGTGAGCATCCTCATAACTAGCGCCGCGCTCATCTGCTATGCTGGCTTGCGACGACGATCGCTCGCGCGTGTGCCAGCACATATCACTTCAACCTGTTTGCCGACGCGTCAGTCATTCTCCTGAAATTCATCAAGGCTCTTTGAGGAGCGGAGACCAATGGGATTTATTCGTCTCATTCTGTCGTGACTGCTTTCGGATGACACCCCTACCCTGCCTGACAACGTGCCACCTCATAGCAAGCAATAACCCGCCTATTAGGAACGGGAAAGCCGTGCTCAGTCTACCGGCGTTACGTGCAGCACCTTGTGCGGCTGCCAGGCGGCGTCGGCGGCGTTCCATCGCGCGATGCCCAGGAAGCGCCCATCCGTGGAGTAGGCCCGCAGTAATTCGCCGTCCTCTGCGGGTATGGCGCCGCTGGCTTCAGCTGTCTCTCTTTGCGCCGGCGCTACAGCGACATGATTGGGTGGCAGCGGTGACGCGAAACGGAGCGGCTGACCGTTGCGCATGCTAGCCTCGTACTCGCTTGCCAGGATTGCCGCACGATGGTCGAGCAGCGCCTCGTCGGGGGCATAGAGGTGGTCGCGCCAGCCCTCACCCGCCAGCGCCGCCTCCAGCGTCTCCAGTGTGAGCGCCTGTTTGAGCGTGAAGGGGCCGCTGCGTGTGCGCCGCAACGCCGCCAGGTGTGCGCCTGGCCCCAGTCGCTCGCCGAGGTCGTATGCCAGCGAGCGTATGTAGGTCCCTTTGCCGCACTCGATATCGAGCACCAGATCAGGCGACGACCATGAGACGATGCGCAGCGCCGAGATCACGATAGGGCGCGGCTCCAGCGTCACCTCCTGGCCGGCGCGGGCCAGCTTGTAGAGCGGCTGTCCCTCGCGCTTGATGGCGGAATACGCCGGTGGAAGCTGCATCTGTTCGCCAAGGAACTCCGGGAGCGCGGCGGCGATCTCCTCCTCGCGCAGTGTCACCGGCGCCTCGCGTATGATGGCGCCCTCCGCATCGTAGGTATCGGTCACCGCGCCGAAGCGGATGGTGGCGCGGTACGCCTTGCCGCTCTCGCTGAGATATTCGGCGACGCGTGTCGCCTGGCCGAGGCAGACGGGCAGCACTCCAGTTGCGGCGGGGTCGAGTGTGCCGGCGTGACCCACACGCCGCTGTCGCGCCAGGCGCCGTGCGCGCGCCACCACGTCGTGTGACGTCATACCCATCGCCTTATCAATGACAAAGATGCCGTCGAGCTCTCTGCGCTGCTCACGCTGGTCGCTCACCTGTGCCTGCCGTTCGCTGGCGCTCTCCATGCAGATTGCCTTTCATGTTGCTATGCGCTCGCAGTTATGGTCCTGATCGGTATTTATGCTGCCCGATCTGCATGTCACATCCCTTACAGTACAACATGGGTGCGAGGCGGAATGAGAGAGCCAAAACGAGGGAGTGGTGAGCGACCCCTAAGGTGGCCGCTCCGTCGGCTGATGCCGCATGAGACTGCAAGCGGACATGCTAGAATAACGGCGGGATGACGTACCTTGATGATGTCAACACGGGAGATGACCTATGGCTGTGTTGCTGTTGCCGCCGCGTATGACCGACGATTCGCAGGTGCTTCAGCAAGCGGCTCTGGCACGAGGCTGGCGGGTAGAACGCCTGGCAAATTGGCGGCCTCCGTCTCGGCTGCGTGATGAACCGCTGGTGCTCTATGGCGAGCCGCTGTTTGCCGATGTGATCGCAGGGCCACTTGGCTTGGCGTTGCTCGAACCCCCTCCCGATTGGCTGACACTGCTTCCCAGTCATGTTCTGCGGCGGGAGGTGCGCTTTGGCACATTGGCCGAGGCCAGATATTGCATGATTCCCACGTTTATCAAACCGGCGCTGGATAAATGCTTTCAGGCGGGCGTCTATTCCTCTGGCGCGGCGCTCCCAGCAACGGTGGAGATGCTGCCAGAGACGACGCCGGTCCTGTTCTCCGAGCCAGTCCGATGGGAGATCGAGTTCCGCTGTTTTGTCCTGGAGCGCACCGTGGCAGCAATGTCAGTGTATCTGCGAGAAGGGATGCTCGTGGAAGCGGAGGATGGAAGCTGGCCTGCCAGCGCTGAGGAGACAACCGAGGCACAACACTACATCCACTCCGTTCTGGCGGATCACGCGGTCTCCCTCCCACCCGCCGTGGTCGTGGATATTGGGCGCATCGCGGGCCAAGGCTGGGCCATTATTGAAGCGAACGCTGCTTGGGGTTCCGGCTTGTATGGCTGCGATCCAGAACATGTGCTGGACGTCCTCAGTCGCGCCTCGCTGAAGCTGGACACGGTGACATCGAACGAGCTCGCCTGGGTGCGCCCTCTCCCTGAAGTGTCCGGGTGAAAGAGCGCCTGCCATCCACTGCCATGTGGCACGTGAGAGAGCGTATCTGCGGGCGGCCTGGGTATCTCATCGTGACCAGCCTAAGGGATGCCTGCGCGGACACGGATCTTGTATGGGCTCATTGAGACAATTGAGACATGCACACAGACGAGAGATAACATGTAT
>DASVOW010000670.1:0-2039 GCA_036383155.1 Ktedonobacterales bacterium | reverse complement strand
GCCTGGATGATGCTGATCACGGGGTTCCTGTTGATCTTCGCGCTGCCGAGCCTGACGGTTGACGGCTTCTTGTTGTTCTTCGACCGGCACCTAGGGACGCACTTCTTCCAGGCTGTCGCGGGGGGTGATCCGCTGCTCTGGCAACACCTCTTCTGGTCGTTTGGCCATCCGGAGGTGTACATCCTGATCTTGCCGGCATTTGGCGTCATCGAGGAGGTGCTGCCAGTCTTCTCGGGCAAGCCGATCTTCGGGTACACCGCTATCGCCTACGCGGGGATAGCGATTGGCTTCCTCAGCTTCACCGTCTGGGCGCACCATATGTTCGCGGTGGGCTTGCCGTTGGTGGCGCAGACGTTCTTTGCCGCGACCTCCACCATCATTGCCATACCGACGGGCATAAAAATCTTCAATTGGGTCGCCACGACGTGGGGCGGGCATTTGCGCTTCACCGCGGCGATGCTCTTCGCGCTGGGCTTCATCGTCCAGTTCATGATCGGCGGGTTGAGCGGCGTGATGCTGTCGGTGGTGCCGTTCGACTATCAGGTGACGGACACATACTTCCTCGTGGCGCACCTTCACTACGTGCTGCCGGCGGCTTCCCTGATGGCACTCTTCGCGGGGTTCTACTACTGGTTCCCGAAGATGAGCGGGCGACTGCTGGACGAGCGGCTGGGCAAGATCCATTTCTGGCTTTTCGCGATCGGCGTCAATCTGACTTTCTTCCCGATGCACATTATGGGGCTGCTGGGCATGCCGCGCCGAGTGTACACGTTTCCGACGGGCCTGGGGTGGGACGGGCTGAATCTGGCGTCGAGCGTGGGGGCGTATATCCAGGGAGCGGCGGTGCTGGTGTTCATCCTCAACTGGTTCGTCACGGTGCGCAAGCCCGCTATCGCGCCGGCCGATCCGTGGGATGGATTCACACTGGAATGGGCGCTAAGCTCGCCACCGCCTTCGGAGGGCGCGGAGCCGCTGCCGCCGGTTCGCAGTGCGCGGCCATTATGGGACGCCAAACATCCCGATCAGGCGGATTGGCGGACAAACAGCGGGTGACGTCGGATATCATCGAATCGCGTCGTGTCCGTGTCGCTGCTCTTCCTCTATTCTTCAGTGTTACGACGCGAGCTGATCGTGCCGGTGTTGAGGCCCATCCAATGCATGCGGCCCAGGTGACGCGCATGCTCCACTTTCATGCAGCGGTCCATTACGACGCGCAAGCCACCCTCGGCGGCGATCTCCGCGCCCTCTGGGCTGATGACGCCGAACTGTAGCCAAAGGGCCTTTGCTCTAATGTCGACGGACTCGCGGGCGATAGCGGGAACGGCGTCGGGGGCGCGGAACACGTCTACGACATCAACGGGGAAGGGAATGGCTGCGAGCGATGGGTAACTCGTCTCGCCGAGAATCTCACGCTCACGTGGGTTGACGGGTATGATGCGGTAGCCGTGGCGCTGCAAATAGAAGCCGACGAAGTAGCTGGGACGCAGGACATTGGGCGAGAGGCCGACAATGGCTATCGTTTTCGCCGAGCGCAGGATGTCGCGGATTGCGCGCTCGTCCTGGTATTTGGCGAGATCCGCCGCATCCAGAACGGGCGCGGAGTGCGTGGAATGAGGCGTCTGCGTGGCTGTGCCTGTAGCAGTGTTGGTGTTCTCTGTCACTGGACTCCCTCCGGGCTGGATGTGGGCGTGGGTGATGAGGCAGGTTGAGATGCCATGGTTGCGGGTGCTGCGCCGGCCACGGCGGCAGCGCGTAGACCTTGTTCGAGGTCCCAGATGAGGTCGTCGAGTGACTCCAATCCAACGGAGAGGCGGATCGTTCCGGGTGTGATGCCACCAGCCAGCAACTCGGCGTCGTCGAGTTGGCGGTGCGTCGTGCTCGCCGGGTGGATGACCAGGCTCTTGGCATCACCGACGTTCGCCAGATGGCTCCAGAGCGTGAGCGCTTCGATGAAGCGTTGCCCTGCGGCGCGGCCGCCTTTGAGATCGAACGAGAAGATCGCCCCGGCACCACGTGGCAGGTATTTTTGCACCAGCGGT
>DASVOW010000669.1:0-4703 GCA_036383155.1 Ktedonobacterales bacterium | reverse complement strand
GCGACTGCCCCCATCGCGGCTCGCGGCAAGTTCCATACCGTCAACGGCCAACACCAAGGCTAGCTCTACGGTTGTACATCTGCGTTATCATCTGTAAAGGCGCCGGTACTCACTCACATACGGGGGGGATGGGTGTGTGCGGGTCGTCTTCCAACTTCTCCAAGCCCATTGCCCTAGCCTGCAGATCTTCCTCAGCGTCAACATCCGCAGACCCCGCCCAACTCATCTCATCTCCCTCTGCCTGTTCAGCCAAAGAAGGATACTGGTCTTGTTTCGCAATCCATCGATCGAGCCATGCAAGAAGTGAGGGAGCTTCGACAAGGAAATCTGCTTGCCCAGCGAAGAGCCCTTCGGTATCCGCAAAGAGGACGATCCCTCGCTCAATGTCGAGATAGGAGTACACTCTGTCCCCCCAATACCAGAGAGGGATGAGAAGCTTCGTCTCACCGCTACACTCCGTAGCTGCAACTGTACTACTAGCCGCCGGCTCCGCTGAAACTTTTTCTTCGGCCCTTGCATACTACATGAGCAGAAACGTTTCTATTTGTAGAGTAGCGTAATGGAGTGGCTGGTATGGAGGAAGACCTCATCTGGCACGCGCGGGCGGGCGATACCGTGGCCTTTCGCATGCTGGTGGAACGATATTCGCCCATCGCGTGGCAGTTGGCGCGCATACTCGTACCCGATTCTGGCCAAGCTGAGGACGCCTTGCAGGAGGCATGGATTGATGTCTGGCGCGGACTGCCGCAATTTGATTTCACGCGCCCGTTCCGTCCCTGGTTGCTCACCGTTGTCGCCAATCGCTGCCGGATGATGACTCGCCGGCCGCGCCCGCGACTGCTCGCGCTCAGCGACGACATCGCCGGCACTCTCCCTGCTACCGAGCAGATGCCAGAGGAAAGCAGCGCGCCGGGCCAATGTGAGGGATTGCGAGCCGCGCTGGCGGCGCTCACACCAGAGCAGCGCCGTGTAGTGGCGCTTCGCTACCACGCCGAGCTGGATCTTGCCGAGATTGCCATCGTATGCCAGCTACCCCTCAGCACGGTCAAATCGCGCCTGTACCGAGCGCTCGCTGCGCTGCGCCTGCGGCTGCTGGCTCCGTCTGCGACTTCTACCCCCACGGAGACGCTCCCATGAACGATTCGCCTGACGACCTCAATATGCTGAATCTAGATACAGACGCATCCAGCGGCGCGATAGACATCGCCCTTGCGGCGGATCTGCGTGCCTATTTCGTGACGCAACGCACGCCTCCGCCCGACCCGGAGGCATTCTGGCAACGCCTCGCCCCATATCTGGAGGCGCGCACCGCTCCCGCCGCGCCATCCGCACCTGCATTGGCCATACCGCCAGACCCGCCTCCAGGGCCGGAGCGGCGGGAGCGCCATGTACGACCACGCCGAAACTCCTCCAGCCGCAGCCGCCTGAGTCGCGGCATCTCCAACGCGGCGGCGGTCGCAGCCGTGTTGCTCCTTTCCCTGGGGGCTCTGACGCTCTTTCACCAGCTTGGGCTGGTCGCGTCGAACGGCCAGACCATCCAACGCGGCCAGCTCGTCTGGCACAGCGTCGCGCTGCCACCGGGTGTGGTCCTCGAAGAGGGTGTAGGCGTCACGGAATACACGAATTCGGGCCAATCGGTCCCAGCGGGAACACCGGCCAGTGCAAAACCCAACGCGACGCTTGCGGTGGCGCAGGCGAATGGAGATGTCGCCTACATCTGTCAGGTTCCCTCGGAGGGTACCGCGCTCCTCTGGCGCAGCACTGATGCCGGGCGGCACTGGTCGCGCCTGCCGGATCTGCCTTCCAGCGGCTCGTTTATGGCGTGCGGCATGCGGACCGACGCGAACAACGCGCTGACGGTGATGGTTATGCTGGGGGATCCATCTCAGGAGACAACCAATCCCATCGCATACGTGCTCTTCGACGGCACGACCCAGTGGCGACGTCTTCCCGAAGCGGTAGATACCTTCAGCTACTCGCGTGGCATTTACTATGCGATTCGCAGCAGCGCGGGCGCTGCCAGGCAGTCGTTGCAAGGACACCTCTACGTCTCGACCGATCAGATGCGCTCCTGGCGTCCAATAGATGCGCCCCTCATCGCGGAGAATCTGGCTGCGGCAAGGCGGCTCAAGCTCAACGGCGCAACAGGCGTGGAGCATTTCTGGGTGTCACCGGAGACCAGCGAGCTGCTGGCGCAGACCTATGACGGCGTGCTCTGGCGCACCTCCACCAATGGGACCACCTGGGCGCAAATCAACCTGCCCGCGCTTCCGCCCGCCGGCGAGCTGACTCCTACGCCTGGCGAGCAAATCACGGAGACGGCGATGCCCGGAGCTGCCATCGTCTTCGTGCAGCAGCCCATCGCAGACCATCCCTTCACCCTCTGTGCCCTGGTGCTGGACCAAACTCTGACCGTCTTCAACGTCGCGCCGCTGTACTGCTCGACGGACAGCGGGCAGACCTGGACACGGCGCCCGCGGCCAGCAGTCTCTCAAGGAAACGGCAAGCCAGATCAGTTCGAGATGCCGAGCCTGATGCTGTCCGATGGGTCCCTGCTGTCCTGGGATGTCACGACGATCTACCGAATGCCGGGAAGTGATCTCCACGCACCGTTGGGCTTCGTGGTGGGAACGATTCCGCCGCCGCACGATCCGAATAACATTCCAGGGGGCACGGCAGGTATCACGACGCGCGGAGCGACGCTCTGGCAGCCGCACGATACGCGGACGCTGTATGTGGCACAATATTCGATCTCGTCTGACTCCCGCGCGCCCTGACATGCAGCGCATGAACGGTTGAGCGACGATAAGGCAAGGGAGGGCAGTGGTCCTCCCTTGCCTTCACTCATGTGGGGCACCGTAGGCGGCACGGAGATGGGTTACTTAACCCGATGTGCAGGTTGTTGTGAGAGAAGGAATCCAGGAACCATGGGCGTACACTCCTCAGAGACCGTTGCCACAGATCTGAGGAGGGAGCGATGGACCTGGATGACTTCAGTATCGCTGTCTTGTGCGCGATTGACGCGAGTCTGCCGCGGGAGCGGTGAGTCGTTCTAGGACAGTTGTTCTACAACGGTATGACGCGACAGCGTATTACTCCCTCTATCCCACAGATTCCACATGCAACGGAAAATGGAGAGAGCCGGCAAAGACACCGGCCCACGGTGGGTACGGTGGTGCGGGCAGTTGGGCGTAGTCAGCTGGCCGATGTGCTCTGCTATGCAGTTTACGATGGGTTTAGGGGTGATGGGCGTGTAGGTGCTGGTCGAAAAATTGGGCGGCGAGCCAGTAGGCGCGAAGCTGGTTGGCGCGCTTGGCGAAGCCGTGGCCCTCAGCTTCGAAGACGACGTATTCCACCTCGCGACCGAGCGAGTGCAGGCGCTCGACCATCTGATCGGACTCGGCCTTGACGACGCGGGGGTCGTTGGCGCCCTGGAGCACGAGCAACGGCGCGCGCACTTGATCGACGTAGGTGATGGGCGAGCGCTCGCGGAGCAGGGCTTCGTCGGCTTCGGGGTCGCCGACCCAAGTGGCCATCATGCGGCGCCAGGTGGGCGGCACGCTGCGCACGAAGGTGAGCAGGTTGCTCGGGCCGACGATATCGACGGCGGCGGCCCAATAGTTGGGCAGGCGTGTGACCGATGAGAGGGTGGCGAAGCCGCCGAAGCTGCCACCGTAGACGCCGATGCGCCGGGGGCTGACCCATGGGAGCGCCTGGAGATACTGCGCCGCCGCTTCGATGTCGCGTAGCTCGGCGCCGCCCCAGTCGCGGTGGATCAGCTTCTGGTAGGCGACGCCGTAGCCGGTGCTGCCGCGAATGTTGGGCGCGAGCACGCCGATGCCGCGCGAGAGCAGATATTGGTAGAAGGCGCGATACTCGACACGCTCTTGCGCTTCGGGTCCGCCGTGGATGGCGAGGACGATGGGGGCCTGGTGGTGGTCTGAGGCGCCACGCGGGCGGTAGAGCCAGGCGGGGATCTGGCGTCCATCGAAGGTCGGGTAGTTGATCAGCTCGGGCTCGATCAGGTCTTCGGGGGCGAGACCGCCGAGCATGCCGTAGGTCAGGCGGCGCAGACGGGGTGTCGCGGTGGAGCCGATGGTGCCGAAGGAGACAGTGTAGACCTCGGCGGGGGCGGTGGAGGAGTTGACGCGGAGGGCGAGCGTCTGGCCGTCGGGCGTGAGACGCACCTGCTCGATGATGCCGAGCGGCAAGCCGGTGACGCGATGCGCGGTTCCCTCGTCGTCGCGCACGTAGAGCTGGCTGCGCCCGCTCTCGTTGAGTGCCCAGACCATGCGGCGGGCATCGTGGCTGAGGTCGAGATGCTCCACGTCCCACTCGGGGGTCAGCACCCATTCGAGGGTATCTGAGCCAAGGAGGTAGCGCGCCACGCCCTTGAATTCGCGCCCACGGTCGCAGACGACGTAGAGGCCCGAGCTATCGGGCAGCCAGGGGCCGGGCACCAGGGTAAACTCGTCGTCGTGCGGCAGCACTTCGTGCGCCTCACCAGTAGTGGTGTCGAGCAGCCAGAGATGCATATCGGTGTTGCTGCGCAGATCGACGATGCTGAGGTAGCGTCCGTCGGGGGACCAGTTTGCAGCAAAGTTGTAGCGCCCGTTTGCCAACACGCGGCGCGTCTCGCCGGAGGCAAGGTCGCGGATGAGGATGTCGCTGTCGGTCGGCTGGCGGTCGTTGCCGGAGTAGGC
>DASVOW010000668.1:0-4122 GCA_036383155.1 Ktedonobacterales bacterium | reverse complement strand
CATGTACCCCACTCCAGGCCCGGACAGTAATCCGTCCGTAGTCAGGATCGGCGACGCTCCATGTCTTGGTCGGGGTCGGCCATGTTGCCGGATCGTCACAGACAAATTTCGCCCCATGCCGCCGTGGCCGCCCCGTCTGGGGCTGAGTGGCGGGGCCGGCAGAGAAGTACCGGCTCGCGCGCAAGCGCACGAGGAGACAGACCGGCAGATGCGCCAACGCCAGGCTGAATTGGACGGCGTCGTAGCCTGCGTCGACGGTGAAGATCGGCACGTTGGCTGGTGAGCCTGCTTGCCTCAACCAGGAGCAGATCTGCTCCGCCGCCACGACATTCGTGTTCTCCCCAGGTATGATGCGCCGGACGCGCAGGGGCGCTGTCCAACTTGAGCCGCGCAGCGGGACCTGCACCAGCTAGGAGTAGTTCCAGCCCGCCACGATCGGTTGGCCGTGGGAATGGCGGAGAGTGGCGATAGGGATAGGGGTAGAAGCCCCGCTCTGGGCTAGTTTCCGCATCACAGCGCGACCACACGCTGAAGTCAACAGCAAATCACGTTGTCTGCGGGTCCAGGGGGTGAGAAGCGACAAGATGGCCGAAGTCCCATCAGATCCATGCTCCCAGCATTGAGGGCATCATACAGGCTGCCCCACCCGCGGTGGCAGGAGGGCGCCAAGCTCAGATGCGTCGGTGTTTCCGTCGGTGTTTCCGTCGGTGTTTCCGTCGGTGTTTCGAGCGTCGGCGCACTCAGCACGGCGTCAAGCGCTTCGAAGAGGGCGTCGCGCCGACAGCCAAAGCGCGTGTACACGTGTGAGCGGAAGGCTCGGAGCGTTTCCTGGTCTGGTGTGTTCATGTCCAGAACGATGCGTTCTCGAGCCTCCTTTTGTCCACCTCACCCCGCCCGTTGCTTCCTGTTGGTTAAAATGCAAGCTTAGTAGGATCCGCTCCCGCTGTGCTGGCAACGGTTGCCTACGGGTGAGCGGCGCGTTTGCCTGAGAGTACGCGCCGCTTTCTGCATTCAGGGGCTATTTGTTTGAGCCGACGAACAGACCGCCCAGGAACTGGCGCTGTAGCAGGAGATAGATGATCACCGTGGGAATAGCGGCGAGCAGGCTAGCGGCGGTGATGAGGTTCCAATTGGTCACGAACTCGCCGCGTAGCCCGCTCAGCCCGAGCGTGACGGTCGCGTTGTCGGTGGACTGGATGAGTGTGATCACCCAGAGGTAGTCGTTCCACTTCCAGGTGAATTCGAGCGTCGCCAGAGCCGCCAGCGCCGGGCGCGTGAGCGGGAGGATCACCTGCCACCAGATGCGGAAAACTGAGGCGCCATCGACCGCTGCCGCGTCGGTCAGGTCTTTGGGGATGGTGCGCATGAAGTTGTGCAATACGAAGGTGCAGAAGCCGAGCTCGAACGCGACGTGGATCGCGATCAGCGCGAAGAGACTGTCATAGATGTTGAGGAAATTGGAGAGCCGATAGACGGGAATCAACAGCACCTGGAAGGGAAGCAGCAGGCCGGCGATAAAGAGCATGAGCAGCAGCCGGCTGCCGCGGAAGCGATAGCGCGACAGGACAAATGCCGTCATCGAGGACAGCAGCAACATGAGCACAACCGCTGGGATGACGACGAGAAAGGTGTTGATGAAATACTGCGAAAAGCCGCCTTGCGTCCAGGCCTGGACGAAATTATCCAGCGTCAGCGAGTGCGGCGGAAAGCTCCATGGGCCGTTGGCGGTGCCATCGGCGAAGGTGCGCAGCGCGGTGTAGAGGGCGCTTACGAGCGGGATCAGCCAGGAGATGGCGATGATTGTCAGGATGATGTGGAGGAGTATGGTCCTGATGTTGGGCGGGCGACTTGTTCTGCGGACCTTGACGATGGATTGTTCGGCTTCGGCTGGCTTGCTAAGTGTGATGTCGGCCATCTTAGTATTCCTCCTCTTGCCGCATGACCTGCACGACATAGGTGATGATGAAGGCAAGTGAGATGAGCAGCAGGATAACCGCCACAGCCGCGCCGTAGCCAAGCTGATAGTTGTGAATGGCGGCGTTGAACATCATCGTCGCCAGCAGCTCAGTCGCGTGGTTTGGTCCCTCCAGTTGGTTGGTCATCACATAGACCAGATCGAACGCGCGCAGCGACTCGATGATCGTGATGACGATGACGATGATCGTCACGGGCTTGAGCAGTGGGAACGTGACTTTGCGGAAGAGCTGCCACTCGCCCGCGCCGTCCACAATGGCAGCCTCGCGCATAGCGGGATCGATACCTTTGAGTCCGGCCAGGTAGAGCACCATGACATAGCCAACGTGCCGCCAGATGGCCGCGGTGAGGACGGCGGCTAGCGCCAGATGCGGATCGGCCAGCCAGCCGGGGGAAAGCTTGTGGTTGCTAATGTAGCCAAGCAGCGTGTTGACCAACCCATCATCGGGCTTGAAGAACCAGGTAAACATCAGCCCGATGACGGGAAGGGAGAGCACCATCGGCAGATAGATGGCGCTCTGGTAGACACGGGTGAATTTCAACCGCCTGTCCAGCACAATGGCGAGGGCCAGCCCCGCCGACGTCGGGATCGTAATGAACACGACGAGCCAGATGAAATTGTTGGTCAGAGACTGCGTAAAGAGGGGGTCCTGGAACAGGCGCGTGTAATTCTGTAGTCCGATCCACTGGGGATCGGAGACATTATCCCAGCGGGTGAATGAGATGCCGATAGTGACCAGCGCCGGCCCCCAGACCCAGATGGCATAGATGACGAGCGGGACCGCCAGGAACAGCACCAGCGTGATCCGGTCGAGTGAAAGTGTGCGCTTGCGTTCAGACGACACTTTCGTGACTTCGCGAACCATAGTCGTCATGGTTTCATTCCCTCCCGTCAACCAAGGGGCTCGGCGTGGTGCGAGGCGTCTAGCGCCTATGCATTAGCAGCCTGCTTCATATAGCTGTCGAGCTGCTTGGTGACACTACTTACATCCGATGGATTATTCAGGAAGCCCTGAATGCTGCCGAGTGCATTCTGCGAGAACGCGGGCGACGAATCGCGATCAAAGAACTGGCTCAGCGCGGCGGAGTCTTTGAGCAGTTTCGCGCCCTTGGCGACGAATGGATCGGTTGGCACCGCCGCCTCTGAGTTGACGGCCAGCACACCACCTGTCTCTTGTGCATAGGGTACCGCATTTGCCGCCGCTACGGCATAGGCGGTGAACTCCTTGGCCTTGGCGATGTTGCTTGCCCGAGAGCTGACGATCCAGCCGTCGGTGGGCGCCTCGGTGGCCATCGGAATTGATGGGTCAATCGTGGGGAACGGGAAGAAGTCGAAGTCGTCTTGTTTGAGATCAGGCGTCGCCTGCACCAGGAAGGCTCCGAGCATATACATGCCGGCCTTGCCCTGGACGAGCGGAGTCACCGCATCCTGCCACTTGAGCGCGGTGGCGTTCTTCGAGGTGTAGGGGAGTATCTCGCGCCAGGTGTCGAAGACCTTCGTCACCTTCGGATCCTGGAAGGATTCCTGGCCGGCCATCAGCCTGATGTGGAAGTCGTAGCCGTTGAGCCGCATGTTGATGAAGTCGAACCAGCCGCCCGCGGGCCAGCCGTCGGCATCGGCGAAGGCGATCGGCGTCAGGCCGTCTTTCTGCATCTGCTTGCACAGGGCGATGAAGCCATCCCAGTTGGCCGGCGCCTGGTAGCC
The DNA here is from genome assembly GCA_036383155.1 of Ktedonobacterales bacterium. Classification (GTDB taxonomy): domain Bacteria; phylum Chloroflexota; class Ktedonobacteria; order Ktedonobacterales; family JADMIN01; genus DASVOW01. The sequence goes on along the minus strand of DASVOW010000668.1, from coordinate 443 downwards.
ATACTTTTGCCAGGTGTCTTTGCGGTAGAAGACAGCCCACCAATAGTATGTCATTGGCATGATGTACTGCTTGCTATTCAGGGTGGCGAGATTCTTCAAAACGGGTGTGTAGCCAGCGACGCTATTGAAGGTGTCGGAGAGGTCCGCCAGCAGGCCTTTCCCAGCAAAGAAGCGCACACGATTGCCCGCGAACCAGGTCAGGACATCTGGCGGGTGGTTGGCGTTGAGATAGTTGGCGAGGTTGATCTGGAAGGTGTTGTGGTCAATTGTCGAAATCTTGACCTGATTTTTGGTTTCCGACGTGTACTTGGCAACCAGATCGGCCAGCGCCTTTTTCGGCACCGCGTCAGACAGGTTCGACTGCAGCGTGATGTTGCCGCCACCCGAGCTGCCACCGGCACCGCAGGAGGCGAGGAACGCTGCCCCGCCCGCGACACCGGCAA
>DASVOW010000667.1:0-2192 GCA_036383155.1 Ktedonobacterales bacterium | reverse complement strand
CGAAGAGTCCGCCAAAGATGGCGGTGCGTCCCAGCCGTTGCCAGAGCGGGCGCGGACGCGCGCGCTCAATCTGCGTCCGCGCGGTCTCCACAAGCTGTCCGTATTCGACGCCAGATGGGCAGACCGCCTCGCAAGCGCGGCAATCGAGGCACTGATACATCTGCTCGACGAAGCCAGGTGTGTGAATGTCGAGCCTGCCCTCTGCGACCGCCGAGATCAGATGGATGCGCCCGCGCGGCGACGACGGCTCCCGCAGCGTCTCCACATACGTAGGGCAGGTAGGCAGGCACAGCCCGCAACGAATGCAGCGCTGCAGAATATCATCGCTCGGCTGGTCGCTGCCGACAAACCCCCGCACCGCCGCCGTCCTGTCGGACGTCACCGCCGATGCAACCACCTGCTCCTGCACTTCGCTGCTCACCCTGGCTCTCGCTTTCCAGCGCGCTGGTTTGATACACCGACGACAATCCGCATGTCTACCAACGACAACCTATCATAAGTATCAAACGAGGCATATATGGGGAGTGTAGCATCACCGATTGCAAAAGGCCAGAACACCACACATCACTCGTACAGGGCCTGTGAATTACCGGCAGAGCGGTGAATCACCTCTCTCCAGTCCGCGCAGGCGGACTTTGTGGCGCAGCACAGCGGAGCCCTAAGAGGTTATTCGGAAACTGTCGTAGAATGGGTGATCGTGTGGTGTTCGCCCCCGAGGAGGAGAGCGTCCATGAGTGGAAGTCCTGTGCGCACCCATCCCTGGGAACTGAGTGATGCCTTGTGGGCCCGGGCGCTGCCGTTGTTGCCGCCTGCGCGCGACTATCCCAAAGGGGGTCGCCCGCCCCGGAGTGACCGCCAGATGTTGGGGGCGATTTTGTATGTGCTGCGCACCGGCATCCAATGGAACGCCTTGCCGCGCGAGATCGGCGCTTCGACTACCGTCTACGACCGCTTCCGCGCCTGGGAACGCGACGGCTTCTTCACGCGGCTCTGGGCCGCGGGGCTGGCCGAGTTTGACGAACTGGTGGGCATTGACTGGGCCTGGCTCAGCGTGGATGGGGTGCTGAGCAAAGCCCCTTTCGGCGTCGCCGCGACCGCCGCAGCCGAAGGCATCGGGCGCAATCCGACGGATCGCGGCAAACACGGGACGAAACGCAGCACGCTGAGTGAGGGGCACGGCCTGCCGTTGGCGGTGGTCATCGACGGGGCCAATCGCACCGACATGAAGCTGCTTGCCCGCACGCTGGACGCGCTGGTCATTGCCCGGCCCACGCCCACCCCCGAGCAGCCGCAAGGGGTGTGTCTGGACAAGGCCTATGACTACGACACCCTGCGCGACCAACTCGACGCGCGCGGCTACACCCCGCATATCCGTCCCATTGGCGAGGACACCGTCTTTGCCCGCAGCCCTGCCCCCGCCGATCCGGCGAAACAACCGCGCCGCTGGGTGGTCGAGCGTCTGCACAGTTGGCTGAACCGCTCGCGGCGGCTGCTGGTGCGCTGGGAGAAGCTGCTGTGCAGCTATCGGGGCTTTGTGCATCTGGCCTGTGCCCTCCTCTGCTTCCAGCAGTGTGATCGCTATCGGGCCTCGTTCGCAGTTTCCGAATAACCTCTAAGGCACCTAAGGTCGCGGCGCCACAGCCACCCGTACATGTGCCCTCCTCGGATCAGCGACGGCTGATGACGTCACTGTGCCGAAGAGGGCGCGTTCGATTCCCGCAGCAGGTGACCACGACCGCGTGGCTCCCCGTGCTGGGCGCGCCAAGATGTAGCGACGGCTCACCCGCTACGACTCGGTGAACCCTTCCGGGGCAAACGTCGTCGTTCCACAGAGGTCCGGGACTGGAACAGGTCCGTAAGCTGTCAACAGGATAAGCGTTGCATAAGGTGTCGATGAGGGACTGATCGCTGCGATGCCCCGGGCGCTATAATGGAGGTGGATGGCGTGACCAACGCAACCGATTCCAGGGCAATTCAGTGGGAGAGCAACGTGGAGCAGAACGTTTCGATGGAGTTCAACGCGCAGTATCAGGCGCTGGCGAAGGATGTCTTTCGCGAGCTCGTACACGAGGCGATGACGGGCGGCGCGAGCGTCGATGAGCAGGCGCGGGAGTATGCCGAGCATGGCAAGCCCGACTTCGCGCTGGCCTATTTGCTGGAGAGCGCGCTGCCCGATGGCGAGAAGCGCGAGG
>DASVOW010000666.1:0-2551 GCA_036383155.1 Ktedonobacterales bacterium | reverse complement strand
TCTGCGAGTGCACGTTATAGTCGCCCGGCGTGGCATAGGTGTGCTTCGGTGAAATCTCGTTGCTCGCGGACCCATCGCCAAATTCCCAGCGCCATGTGAAGCTCGTCGGCGCCGGTGCATTCTTCAGACGGCTCATATCCTCCACGAACGAGATCGGCTGACCGGCAACATAATTGTCTGTAAAAATGCCAATGGGCGCATCCTGCGGCATATTCTTCACGGTAGGGAACATCAGCGACGGTTGTTTGTCCGCCAGCATCGTCGGCGTATCGCCCAACCCGCAGGCCCGCGCCGCAGGCACAGCCACCTGCTCGCCCCCCGTAGACAGATACACGCCAAACGCCACGACAGCCGCCGCATTCAGCGCCAGCGCCAGCAACACCGGCCTCACCATCATCTGCCGCGCGCGCAATGAGACAGCGCGCGCATCCTGGGTTGCTGTCAGTGCGACACCCCGCATCATCACACCTCCCGTATACACCCACTCGGCGACACCTCAAGAGGACTCATAGCCGATTATGCCAAAGCGCGTAGCAAGTGTCGAGCGCATAGGGCTATTGGGCAGCTTATCAAACGCCGCTGTGACGCATCACCCCTGATCTTCCTCAGGGCGACACGCCCTCCACGAATCGCTCGCATCGTCTCCCCCAGCATCGAACCATCACCGCAACCGCCACCGTACTCCACGTGTTAGAGGAAACATAAGCTACCCCATGTGTCGCGGCATTCGTCGCCGCCGAAAAACCAGAGTAGGAGCCTCCGTGTGCATCAGGTCATCAATCCTAAAATACTCTACTTCGGTACTCCTGTCGTGCTCACCAGCACACTGAACGAAGACGGCTCAGCCAACCTCGCCCCCATGTCCTCCGCCTGGTGGATTGGCCATTCCTGCATGCTCGGCCTGGATGCAGACTCGCAAACCCTGCGAAACCTGCGGCGCGAGCGCGAATGCGTGCTGAATCTTCCCTCATCGGATCTCGGCGCCTCCGTCAATCGCCTGGCACTGACGACCGGCCGCAACCCCGTTCCCGGCTGGAAAGCCCGCATCGGCTACCGCTTCGAGCCCAATAAATTTGGAACCGCGCTCTTCACCGAGGCGCCATCCGATCTCGTGCGCCCGCCTCGCGTCGCCGAGTGCCCCGTACAACTCGAAGCCAAAGTCCACAACATCCATGAGTTCGGTTTAGACGATCCCCGCCTCGGCCCCGATTCGGTCGTGGCTGTCGAAACCCACATCGTACGCATTCATATCGATGAGAGCCTACTGATCCCCGGCTCGCCCAACTACATCGACGCCGAGAAGTGGAAGCCGCTGATCATGAGCTTCTGCGAGTTCTTCGGCCTCACCGGCAAGCTCCACCCCTCAACGCTGGCCCCCGCCTTCTATGGCGCCCCCAAGCCCGCCGAGCCAGCCGCCTCCTAGCACCACCAACACGATCGCCAATTGGAGAAAACAACTCTCCCACCAACAAAAAGCCCCTTCCCATACATGATGAGAAGGGGCCATCCAATCAACGTACCGCTCTGCCTGATCCCAGTCCGCGCAGGCGGACTTTGCGGCGCGCAGCGCCCTGAGGCGCGGTTTCAACCGCCCGCCCGCAGACGCTAGTTTACGCGCCCGCCTTACGAGCGCGGCGGGCGATTCGCCTCGCGCCAGCTCTTGACACTCGAGCGAATCATAGTCTCTTCCACACCCAGCTTCTTCGCCGAGAGTGCCACCAACTCACGGTCAGTTACCCGCTTACTGGTCGCGCTCAGCTCGTTGAATGCGTCCTCGATTGCCTGTGTGATACGCGGCGAAGGACCCGTCATGCCTCGCGCCAGCGAGCCAAGCTCATTGGTGCGGTGCACTGCGGGACGCGGACCCGTTGTGCCCGTCATGCCGTCCAGCTCGGTCACGTCGGAATTCAGGCCGCCGAGCGTCGGCGGGCGGCGCGGCGTGAACGTCACGCTATCGCTCCCCGGCATACCGCCGAAGCCTCGCACGTCCGCGTCAGTCATCAATGCAGGCTGCCCGATTGGGCGCACGCTCGCGGCGGGCGCGCTATGCGCGCTCGGCGTTGCCGCCGCCGCATGGTTGAAGAAGTTCGCCACGCCACGGCTGCCCGTAAGCTCCCGCGTGTTCGTCGGCGACAGCGTCGGCAACTGCAACACATTCGGCGCCTCAGAGGACTGCTCGCCCGACGCCTCCATCGCGCTGTTCTCATTGTCCGCGTCTTGCGCCTGCTCGCCTGCGCCCTCCGCGTTCTCGCCGTCGCGCTTCTGGTTGAACAACGTCCCCGCCTGCTGGCGAGCCGCCGCCGCCGTCGCCGCCATGCCGCGCAGTTGTGCCTCGCGCACCTTGGCGTTCGTCTCCGCCTTCAGGCGCTTCAGCTCGGCCTCCTGCTGCATCCGCAGCATCCGCTCCTCATGCGACTCCTGGAGCTGGCGCAGGCTGCGTCCCGTCTCCGTCGGCTGCACGATCGCCCAGAACAATCCCCAGAACGGCGGGGCGACAGCGACCAGGATCATCGTGATACTGATGCCATTGGCCTTGAGCTGCGGCCACACA
>DASVOW010000665.1:0-5863 GCA_036383155.1 Ktedonobacterales bacterium | reverse complement strand
GCCGCGGGAGGCGAGTCAGCGTGTCAACTACCGCAGCACTTTCAGAGCGATCCGACATGGTGGTGTTCCTGAACGGGGAATTCATACCGGCGAATCAGGCGCACGTGGGCGTGATGACGCATGGGTTTTCGTACGGCACGGGATGCTTCGAGGGCATCCGCGCGTATTGGAATGAGGAGGCGGGGGAGTCGTATATCTTCCGTGCCCGCGAGCATTTCGAGCGACTGCATCGATCGTGTCGCATAATGAACATCAAGCTGCCGTACAGCGTGGACGAGCTGGTGCAGGCTGCGGTGGAGCTGGTGCGGCGCAATGGGCTGCGCGAAAACAGCTATCTCCGTCCGTTCGCGTATAAGGCGGACGAGATCATCGGCGTGAAATTGCATGGATTGCAGGATCATTTCACGATGTTTGCCGTGCCGATGGGCGACTATGTCTCGACGGCGGGGCTGCGCTGCGGGGTGTCGTCGTGGCGGCGCGTGGATGACAACATGATTCCGGCGCGCGCCAAGATTTCGGGCGCTTATGTGAATAGCGCGTTTGCCAAGACGGAGGCGCTGCAGAATGGCTTCGACGAGGCGATTATGCTGACCGCGGAGGGGCATGTGAGCGAGGGCAGCGCCGAAAATATCTTCCTCTTCGTCAATAATGAGCTGGTCACACCGCCGCCCTCGGAGAATATCTTGCTGGGCGTCACGCGTGACACGGTGATGCAACTCGCGCGGCGCGAGCTGGACCGTATCACTCGCGAGCGCGTGATCGACCGCACTGAGCTGTACTGCGCCGACGAGATCATCCTCACGGGAACGGGCGCGCAGATCTGCCCGGTGATCGAGGTGGACCATCGCGCCGTCGGCAATGGCACGATTGGGCCGCTCGGCAAGGAGCTGCAGCGTATCTACGGCGAGGTGGTGCGCGGCAAGCGCGCGGAGTATATGGAGTGGTGCACGCCGGTCTTTGGCAGTGCGGAACGCGTGGCGAAAGCCCCGGCTGCGGTCGAGACGGCGTCACATAACGGGCACAGTTATACATCCAGCCATGCGTCTCAGCGTGCAGGTGGGCGCAAGTCTACCGCGACGGTAGGACGCAGCAGCGTGGCGAAGACCGAACGGGCCAGTAAAACAGATACGATCCAGGCGTAATCGCGGGTTGTCGGTGGACGGCGCACTCGCCTTGCGCCGTCCACACCTGGATTCCTCACCATAGTGACAGGCGAATTATTTTCCGTTGCTTCTTTCGCGCGTTCTTGTGTGAGATTTGACTCAGCTTTAACGTAGTGTTAATGGATGATACTGCGCCTTGGCATGGTATGCTCATTGCGTGCGAAGGCGCGGTATTCCCCTGGTATACCTAGATGTATCACAGTTCTCGTTTTCCCCATTCTGTGGATCTGAATGTGAGCTCGCGGGCGCGTCGTGTGCCGGGTTGGTCCGTGCGCGGCGCGCTGCTCAGGCGGCTCAAGAGAGAGGGAGTATCCATGGCTCGCTCACGTATGCACTTTTTCGCGGTCGGCGCGCTGCTGCTGATGCTCGTACCGGCACTGGCTGCCTGTGGCACCTCATCAGGCCCCGGCACCACGACCAAGACGATCAAGGTTGGCTTGGTGACGGACACCGGCGGCCTCAACGACAAGGGATTCAACTCGCTGGCGAACCAGGGTCTGCAGAAGGCCGCGACTGAGCTGGGCATCAAGGCGGACGTTACCGAGTCGCACAGCTCGAACGACTACGTGCCGAACCTGACCCACTATGCCTCGACAGGCTACGATCTGGTGATCGCGGTCGGCTTCCTGATGACGGGAGCTGTCGGTCAGGTGTCGCAGACGTATCCGAACGTCAAGTTTGCCATCATCGACGGTCTGCCGACGGATGCCAGTGGCAACACAGTGGACCGCAAGAACGTCGAAGGTCTGCTCTTCAAGGAGCAGGATGCAGGCGCGCTGGTGGGCGTGCTGACGGGTATGCTGGAGAAGAGCGGCCAGACACCCTTGAAGAGCCACGTGGTTGGCGCGGTCGGCGGCAAGAAGATTCCGCCAGTCGATCACTACATCGCGGGCTTCCAGTGGGGCGTGGCGAAGGAAGATTCGTCGGCCAAGGTCCTGGTGGACTACTCGGATGATTTCACCGATCCGACCAAGTGCGCCAACAAGACCGATACGCAGATTGGCCAGAAGGCGGATGTCGTCTTCCAGGTGGCCGGTGGCTGTGGCCTCGGAGTGCTGACCGAGGGTGGCAAGAAGGGCGTCTACACCATTGGCGTGGATACCGACCAGAAGGCAGTCGATAAGTCGGTCATCGCCAGCGCCGTCAAGCGCGTGGACGTGGCGACCTATGACGCGATCAAGAGCGTCAAAGATGGCACCTTCCAGAACGGTGCGGTATACTTTGACCTGAAGAATGACGGCGTCGGCTACGTGCCGGGCAATCTGAGCGTTCCCGCGGACGTGCAGACCGAGATCAATAATGTCCTGTCGCAGATCAAGTCTGGTGCGGTCACGATACCGGATACCGTGAAGTAACCCGATGGGTCGCCGGTCGAGCATTAACCGGCTTTATGCGGGATGTTGGGCGGGTGCCGCTGAGGTGCCCGCCCACTGTCTATCAGGCGCTAGGGTATGGTGATAGCTTACATACGCGGGCACCGGAGAACGAACGAAGAACGGACATGCTTCCTCGCGGTTCGTCTAGATAAGACTCAGCTATGACGGTTGGCATTGGGCTGCACAGGCAGCCGCTTCAACAGTGGAAAGGGTCTCGATGACTGCTCCAACTGCGCCCATCAAGCAACGCGAGGACGTGAGATCCTCGCCGTGGGCCGAGCGGCTGCGGCATGTGGGCCGCGCGCTCGCACTTCCTGCCGGGTCGGTGGTCCTGGCGTTCCTCATTGGCACGGTGCTCATCGCCGCCTCGGGGGGCGATCCGCTGATGTCGTACGAGGCGATGGCGTGTGGCGGATTCGGTCTCTTCTGCTTCGGCGGCGAGACCTCGGCGTTGCAGATCTCCAACACCATCGAGTTTGTTACGCCACTGCTGCTGGCGGGTTTGGCGGTGGCGGTGGCCTTCCGCGCGGGCTTGTTTAACATTGGTGTGCAGGGGCAGCTGATCCTCGGCGCGATCTTCGCGACAGTGGTGGGGATGAGGCTGGCGAGCCTGCCGGCCATCGTGCTGATACCGCTGGTGCTGCTGGCGGGGATGCTCGGTGGGGCGCTCTGGGCGGGCATAGCCGGCACACTCAAGGCACTGACGGGTGCGCATGAAGTGGTCACGACGATCATGCTCAATTACATCGCCTATAATCTACTCAGCTTTCTGTTGATCCATGGGCCGCTGCAAGCGCCGAACAATACTGAAATCTCGCTGCCAGTGGGACAAAACGCGCAACTGCCAACGCTTGTGCCGCAGGAAGCAACCTTCTTCGACCAGCCGGGCGGGGCGTATCATGCCAGCATCGGCATCTTCATCGCGCTGATCGCCGCAGGGGTCTATGCCTTCTTGATGCGACGCTCGGCGCTCGGCTACGAGATCCGGACGGTGGGACAAAGCCAGCGCGCGGCGAAATATGCCGGCATCAGCGTCAAGCGCACGCTGATTGTGACGATGCTGATCTCGGGGGCATTCGCCGGGCTGACGGGCGCGTTGCTGATCAGCGGTGGCACGCTGCACTATCTCTATACCGATCTGCAATACGACACGACAGGATTTGACGGCATCGCCGTGGCGTTGCTCGGTCAGACGATTGCGCTGGGCGTCGTGCTCTCGGCGATCCTCTTTGGCGCGCTGCACGCGGGCGGTCTGGTGATGCAGAGCGATGTGCAAGTCTCCAGCCACATCATCGAAATATTGCAGGCGATCATCCTCTTTAGCCTGGCGGCGAACTTCCTACGCACACTGAAGATCCGGATCCCATCGCCGGGCCGGCCGCTGGCGAAGTCGGAGAGTATGGAGCCGGCAGAGGCTGCGATCCAGGCGGAGGTAAGCGCGGCGGGATCGGATGTGGAAGGCACAGCCTGAACTGAAGGCGTGGAGGCAGAGCAGCAAACATATGAACATCCTTTCTCAATTTCTGACGCTTTTCGCTTCGGGCAGCTTCTGGCAACTTGCGTTGCGCGACGCGGCACTGCTGGCACTGCCGGCGCTCGGCGGGGTGATCTCTGAGCGTAGCGGCGTCACTAACATCGCGATGGAAGGCATGATGCTAACGGGCGCCTTCTTCTCTGTGGTGGCCGCGCTTACCCTGCACAATCCATGGGCGGCAACGCTGGTCGCCATGCTGGCCGGTGGGCTGATGGCACTGATCCACGCTGTCATCTCGATCCGCTATCGGGCGGACCAGATCATCAGCGGATTTGCGATCAATATTGCCGCGGTGGGTCTGACGACATTTCTCAACGCGAAGTTTTCCGGCTTTCACGGGCTGCCGCAGATTGCTCCCGGTGAGCGCCTGCCGACGTTGACATTCCCTATGTTGAGCAACATTCCCTTCTTTGGCCAGGTGCTCTTCCAGCAGAACATCATGGTGTATGTCGCGCTGATCCTGCTGGCCGTGGTGAATGTGGTGCTGTTTCGCACGCGGCTCGGCCTACGTGTGCGGGCGGTGGGCGAGCATCCGGAGGCGGCGGATACGGCAGGCGTCAACGTCTACAATTTGCGCTATGGCGCGGTGATCATGAGCGGGCTGCTCTCGGGACTGGCAGGAGCGTTCCTCGCCCTTGGCATCGCGTATATCTTCAACGACAATTTGACGGGCGGTCGCGGCTATATCGCGCTGGCGGCGATGATCTTTGGCAAGTGGTCGCCGTGGGGCGCGTTCGTGGCGTGCATGATCTTTGGCATGGGCGATGCTCTGGCGGCGAGCACTGGTCTGCTTAGTGTGCCGCAATACTTCCTGCAGATGGTGCCATATCTGCTGGTGCTGATCGTGCTGGCGGGCGTCGTGGGACGCAGCACGCCACCGGCGGCGGACGGCGTACCGTATTCACCGGGCGAGGACTAGAGGGAGGCGGCCAGATGAGCACAGAGGTGCGCGAAGAGCGTCCGGTGACTGAGGGTGGCGATGCGCCGTACGCCGTCGAGATGCGACACATCCGCAAGGCGTGGCCAGGGGTGGTGGCAAACGACGACGTGACCCTGGCGGTGCGCAAGGGCGAGATCCACGCGCTGGTAGGCGAGAACGGCGCGGGCAAGTCTACGCTGATGAACGTGCTCTACGGCTTGCTGAAGCCGGATGCGGGCGAGATCTACGTCAACGGCGCGCGGGCGACGATCACGGGGCCACGCGACGCGATCGCGCTGGGCATCGGCATGGTACACCAGCACTTTATGCTGATTCCCGTCTTCACTGTGGGTGAGAATATCGTGCTGGGACGCGAGCCGGTGGAGAATGGCGGCTTCTACGACCGGGCGGAGGTCAATAAGCGTATCCGTGCGCTGTCGGAGCAGTATGGCTTGCAGATCGATCCGGACGCGAGGACGGGCGACTTGCCGGTGGGCTTGCAGCAGCGGGTGGAGATTCTGAAGGTGCTCTACCGGGGCGCGGATATCCTGATTCTCGACGAACCGACGTGTGTGCTGACGCCGCAGGAGACGCGCGATCTCTTCCAGGTGTTGCGGGGGCTGGTGCAGCGGGGCAAGACGATCATCTTCATCACGCATAAGCTGAAGGAAGTGCTGGAGATCTCTGACAACGTGACGGTGCTGCGGCGTGGCAAGATTGTTGGTACCGTGCGCACGAAGGATACGAGCGAGGAGGAGATCGCGCGGATGATGGTAGGGCGCGAGGTGTTGCTACGGGTGGATAAGACGGAAGCGAAGCCCGGCGCGATGGGGCTGCGGGTGGAGCATCTGATGGTCGACTCGGAACAGGG
>DASVOW010000664.1:0-2767 GCA_036383155.1 Ktedonobacterales bacterium | reverse complement strand
GTCGGCGGCACGGACGCCTTTGGGCTTCGGACGCCTGCGGCGGGCGGCGTTGCGCTCGGTGGTGCGGCGCGAGATCAGCTCGTAGAGCTGCGCCTCGCTGGCCTTGGGACGCAGCACGCGGCCCAGACGCTGCACATACTCGCGCATCGAGGAGCTGCCGCTGGCGACGATGGCGACGTTGGCATCCGGCACGTCCACGCCTTCGTTGAGCACGCGGCCAGTCACCAGCTTGGAGATCTCGCCGGAGCGGAAGCCTTCGAGGATGGCGCGGCGCTCAGCGGGCGGAGTGCGATAAGTGATCGACGGCAGCAGCAGGCGCTGACTGATACGGTCTACCATGTCTACATATTCGGAGAAGACGATCACTTTGTCGCGCGCGTGCCGCCGGAGGAGATCTTCGATAGTGCCGAGCTTGGCTTCGGCGTTCATCGCCACCAACCGCGCCTCATGGTGCGCGCGCAAGGCGCGGCGCGCGTCAGGATCGATGCCGCTACGCCGGATCAGCGCGGCGAACATGCCAGGACCGCTGCCAAGCTGCGAGCGGCGTGTGGCCAGATACCAGCGCCACTCGGCCATCAGCGCCTCATAGCGCATCTCCTCCTCTGGACTGAGATCCACGAAGACGCGGCGCTCACGATAGGCGGCGATGTGCTTCTGCGCCGAAAGCTCCTCGGGATCGCGCTCGAAAATGACCGGGCCGATCAACTCGGTCAACTCGTCATGCCGTCCGTCGGCGCGCTCCAGAGTCGCGCTCAGCCCTAGTCGCCAGGGCGCGCCGCTTTTCTCCACGATGGTGCGGTAGCTCTGGGCGGGCAGGTGATGCACTTCGTCGAAGACGATCAGCCCGTAGCCGTGGAGATGGCGCCTTGGCATCGCCGCCGAATCATACGTGATGACGGTGATCGGGCCAACCTTGCGTTCGCCGCCGCCAACCGCGCCGACTGTCTCATCGGGTGCGCTCAGCGTCTCGGCAATTCCGGAGCGCCACTGGCGCAGCAATTCGATTGTCGGCACGACTACCAGCGTGCGCACGCCTAACTGCGCCATCGCGTGATACGCCACAACGGTCTTGCCCGCGCCAGTGGGCAGCACGACGATGCCTCGTCCCCTCGCTCGTAGCCAGGCATCCACCGCCTCGCGCTGGTAGCTGCGCGGCGTGAGTGTCAGGTGCGCGGCAAAGGGCAACGCATATGGTGCGCGCGCGTCCTCGGGCGGCAGCAGCGATGCAGAGGATGCGACCGGCATATCATCGCGTTGCGTCTCGTCGTCGCCGTCCGCATCATCTAATTCGAGCGCGGCGAAGATGTCCTCCTGCGCCTCGGTCTCGCTCTCCTCTTCCTCGCCGCGTGGAGAACGCAGCTCAGACTCTTCAGCTTGAGACACCTCAGCCTCCCCACTCTATAGGTACCAGCCCACAGAATATCGTGTATCGCCGGCAGGTTATGTCTATTGAACTTAGGTTCTACAGTGTATCGCATATTGCCGTGATACACAAGCATTCTGGCGCCAGCACAGACGCGATACGTTGCGGGTCGGAGTTTGCAGTCATCCCTGCGGTTATCTATTCTTTCGCTGGAGGGCAAGGTAGGAAGTCGAGTGGCGCTTTCCGAGCAATGATCATGTACATGCAGAAGTGGGCGCCAGAAGGCTTTAGTGCATACGGGGGCTAATACTTTCAGCTTGGCTTGACGTCATTACTGTCTGCCGCACCAGATGCCGCCCGAATTCGTCTGACGTGTTCGATCTGCAGACGATAGCCTTCCCTGAGGAAATCGCGCATGAGCGCAAGCTCAGCCTCGCTGTAGCGCGCGAGACGTTCCATGCCCGCGCGTCCCACCGGGCCGTAGATATTCTCCAGACGCTCGCGCGCTATGGGTGTCATTTCAACCAGCACGCCGCGCCGGTCCCCGCTGGTGCGCATGCGCTGCACGTAACCGGCGCGTTCCAGACGGTCGATCGCCGCCGTCGTCGCGCCGGGGCTGAGTTGGGCTGCGGCCCCCAACTGCCCAGCTTGCATCGGGCCGTTGCCGTAGAGCAGCCCCAGGCAGCGCAGGTCAGTTCTGTTGATTCCCAGATTCGCCGCCGCCGCCTCGTCAATCTGGTCCGTCGCGGTCTGGAACTGAGCAATGGCCCGCGCCACCTCTTCGAGCAACATTTCGCGTTCTCTTGTTGTCATTCGTTTTATTTTTATGGTAAAAATATACGGAGGTCAAAATACTCTGGCCACGTTCGCTGTTTAGTATAACGCACCACGGCGTCGCCGTCTCAGGCGGATCGGATGCCGAAGGAAGGGAGTACGGCCATGTCGCCCGCACGTGCTCGCGGCTCGCTGCCGCGTTGGCTCAAGCCGGCAAATCGTCTCGTCATAGCGCTTCAACGGTTGGGTATGCGGACGGGCACTATCCATGTGCTCTCCGTCCCCGGCCGCAAGTCGGGGACGATGCGTACCACGCCGGTCTCATTGCTCACAGTCGCAGGCACACGCTACATCGTCGGCGGGCTGGCCGATGCGGATTGGGTGCAGAACGCCCGCGCGGCGGGATGGGGCATCCTGGCGTATGGCCGTACGCGTGAACGTGTCACTCTGGCTGAACTGCCTGTGCAGGAGCGTGCCCCGATCCTTCGCGAGTTCCCTCGGCTCGTACCGGGTGGGGTCCAATTCTTCCAGCGAGTGTACCAACTCCCCTCTGATCCAGCCGCGCTGCCCGATGCGTTCGCCGGCCTCGCGACGTACGCTACCGTTTTCCGCATCGAGCATGCTAAGCCT
>DASVOW010000663.1:0-2019 GCA_036383155.1 Ktedonobacterales bacterium | reverse complement strand
GACCTCGTCCGCGGCGTCACCGACATGCTCAAGCAAACCTCGTACGAGCTCGTCCTCTACACCTACAACGACGAAGACCTGCATCGCGACCGCCGCGAGATCATCACTCGTCTGCTCTCCACGCAATTGACCTCCGGGCTGCTCGCCGTCTATCCCGGCCCGCTCTCCGCGCAGCTCACCGACCTGTATCAGCAGGGTGTGCCCGTCGTCATCATCGACGACCAGCAAGAACAGATCACTCCGTGGGTGCGCGCCGACGATGCCGAAGGAGCATACCGCGCCGTGCGCCACCTGCTCGACCTTGGGCACCGCCGCATCGCGCATATCCAGGGGCCAAGCGAATACCTCGTCTCTCACAATCGCCACCAGGGCTACATCCGCGCCCTGGCAGAGGCGGGCATCGCACCTGATCCAGCCCTGATCCTGGAGGGCGACTTCCTGCCCCAGTCTGGCTACGCCTGCGCCACACAGCTCTTCTCACTGCCGCCGGAGCAGCGTCCCACCGCCATCTTCGCCGCCGCCGATCAGATGGCCTACGGCGTCTTGCGCGCGGCGGAGGAGCGCAATCTGTCCCTGCCGGGCGACGTCGCATTAGTCGGCTTTGACGACGATGCGCCTTCGGCTCACGTCCATCCACCGTTGACCACCGTTCACCAGCCATCGTTCGAAATGGGTTGCGAGGGCGTTAAGCTGCTGCTGGCGTTGCTCGCTGAGTCCGAGCAGGTGGATCATGCCGGCCCGAACGGCGCCACGATCCGCCGCGCCTCGCCCAGTCCATCACGTGTTGTATTGCCCACATCGCTGATTGTGCGCGCCTCGTGCGGCGCGGCAGAATCGCTCTCGCTGCAGACACCGTAACGCGTCTTTCCCATCCGCTCACACGGCGCCGTGTGCGCAAAAGCACCCTGAGCGTAGCGCTTACACCCCTGGCCATCCATCGCTTGGCTGCACCCTGGGAACATCGCAGGTTCCCCATTTACCGCGGGAGGTATGGCATGAAAGGCTGGTCACTCGCTCGTCACACGCCACGCATGGGCTCACTCTGTATCGCGTGTCTGATGATTCTGTCTCTGGTGCTCGCGGCGTGCTCACCCAGCACCACACAGACAAAGAGGAGCGGCCCCCCTCAGCCGCTCGTCATCGTCCCCAACACCGGCGGCGACCTCGTGCAGAACTTCAATCCATTCCTCAACGGCGCGGTCAATAGTTACGGTCAATACGGGCCGGTCTACGAAACCCTGCTCTTCTTCAATCGCGCCAATGGTACGATCAAGCCCTGGCTCGCCGATTCGTACTCGTTTTCGACCGACGCGACGACGATCACGTTTAAGCTCCACCAGGGCATCAAGTGGTCAGATTCTACCCCATTCACATCAGAGGATGTGGCCTTCACGTTCAACGTGATGAAGCAGTATTCAGCCGCCGATTACCTCGGCACCGCCAGCTCGATCCAGCAGGTGACGGCGCCTGATCCGCAGACAGTGGTCGTCACACTGACTTCACCCAACAGCTCCATTCTCTGGCTCATCGGCGGCCAGACGTGGATCGTCTCAAAGCATATCTGGTCCAAGGTAGGCGATCCAACCAAGTATACAGACGCCAATCCGATCGGCACTGGCCCCTACGTCTTGAAATCGTTTACTCCGCAATTGATCGACTTCACCAAGAACCCAAACTTCTGGCAGCCAGGAAAACCGATCGTGCCGGAGATCCGCTACCCCGCCTTCAACGGTAACACCTCAGCCGAGCTCGCGATGAACACGAACCAGACCGACTGGAACGGCCTGTATGTGCCTGACGTCAACAAGACGTTCGTCCAGCGCGATCCTGTCCACCACCACTATATCTTTCCGGGCAGCGATCCGCTCATCCTTTTCCTCAACCTGAAGAGAGCGCCTTTCGATCAACGTGCCGTCCGCCAGGCCATCAATCTCGCGCTCGACCGCGACAAGATTTCGACCGTCGGCGAGAGCGGCTATGACCCTGTCTCGCATCCCACCGGCTTGATTTTGCCCGCTG
>DASVOW010000662.1:0-1698 GCA_036383155.1 Ktedonobacterales bacterium | reverse complement strand
AGCGTCTGTTCTTCGTCCGAGTCAAGTAAACGATCTCTGTCATCAGCATTGGGGTCGCGCGGCATGATGCCAGTGTCCATCGCCTGATCCGCATTTGACATGTGTCCTGGTGGAATCGATTGTCCCGGATTTGCCATCTGTGGCCTCCTCATCTGTTCTGCTGCAGTTACGTTGACCGTTCATCGACGCCAACAAAGAGCGATCAATGTGTTTGCTGTCCCTTTTGCGCGCTCTTTGGACGCCACTGGCCGCTGCTCTCGTCCTTTTCGTACTCGTCTTTCACTGCTGCCCAGGCGACCTTGTGTGCCACCTCCTCGCGCGACTCGTCGCCGCGCCGGCGGTCTGGGTCCTCATATTCCGTCCAGGCGTTGTTGTATGCTGCTCGATAAATCTCCTGTCCATGCGTTGGCAGGTGCTCGCGCACGCTTTCAGGCAGATCGTTGAAGTTGAGATACGGCATGTCTTGCCCTCCTTCTTGCGCTTCTCACCGTTCTTTGCTTTGCCCTTGTAGTCCTCTTCAAGAGTCGTGCCTTCGTATGCCCACTGGGCTGGTACAGCGGTTCAGCCGCTTGCATGAGGAGATCAAGTGTTGCACCCCACACGAGATGCGCGACGAGCATGAGGGCGGCGCGGCGCTTCGGCCAGCCGGTCGCTGGCCGCAAGATGCCCACCGCCGGAATCCAGCCAAAATAGCTCCCAGCGTAGAGTGTGCTGCCTACCAATAAACCGCTGATGGGATGTGGCAACGGGATGCGGCGTGTCAGCGGACCACACACCGCCCCTGCTGCAGCGCCATACCCAAAGTGTGCCGCAAGAGTGAGTACCGTATGTTTTGGCTGGTCGAGCCGTCTCCCCAGTGTACCTCGCTCGATCACTTTATCAGTGATCTGCGCCGGAGGCAGAGGGTAACGCTGTTCCTGTGGGAGGCGACGGAACACCGCCTCCATCACCACAGTCATTGGAGCAGTGGCAATGAGCCCTGCACACCCACCCGCGACAACCTCTGCGAATGGTATGAGTGATCGCTTGCGCATAGGGTATATCCTCGTATATCACGTCCTCGTTGACTCACCGTAAATTCGATAAGTGCGTCAGCCTCAAGTGGTTCGTTAGGCTCATTGAGATGTAATGGCAAATCACATGCCCCTGGCCGCTGGCGCATGCTATGCATTGAGAATGCATGTCCGATGTATCCTGGCACGAACCGTTGCCCACAGAGATTCAATTTGTTTCACGTGAAACACTCGGCGTAGGCAATGAGGTAAACCAGCATGCGCGTTTGGCCGTCGCGACGTCAGCTCATTATTGAGGGTGCGACTGTTGGCTATCAAGTCGTTGGTGCTGGCGAGCCAGTCGTCCTCGTTCATGGCCTCTCTGCCTTCACTCTGTGGTGGACTCGCAATGTCGGTGCACTGGTGGCCGAGCACTATCAGATCTACCTCGTCGACTTGCCTTGGTTCGGCTCGATGCGTCAACTTCGAGCACGCTTCGCCGTCGCCCATGCGGCCTCCTGGATCGACCGCTGGATGGAAGCGGTCCACCTGCCGCATGCGCATATCGTCGGGCATTCCATGGGTGGTTACGCGTGCATGCGCCTTGCGGTGAGTCGCCCGAATCTGGTGCGCAGCCTTACTCTTGCCGCACCGGTAGGTGTGCCGGCATACCCCACTGTCTTTCACGAGGTCATCCCATTGATAG
>DASVOW010000661.1:0-2690 GCA_036383155.1 Ktedonobacterales bacterium | reverse complement strand
GCATGGCTGGCACTCGTCGTCGCCCATGCCTTCACGCTGCTGGGTGTGGTGGTGGGCATCGCGGCGATAGAGGCGGGCCTGGGGCCGCACAGCGCGTTCAATGACGGCTTTCATCGTGTGACGCTGGTGGTGCTGGCGGTGATGCTGATCGTGCTGGCGACGCCGCCTGCGCGCACTGCGCTACGGACCTGGTCGGAAGGGGAGAAACATGCATCCAATCATCCCGTTTAGCGAGATTCAGACCAACAGCACTGCGTATCGCTTTGAAGGCGGGAAATACGGAGATATCGCGACCTCGTTCTTCCTGGTCCATACCGAACCTGGGCGCGGTCCCTCGCTCCATACCCATCCATACGAAGAGGTCTTTATCGTACAGGAAGGCGAGGTGACATTCGTCGTCGGCACGGAAACGCTGACAGTGAGCGGGGGCAACGTCGTCATCGTCCCTGCAGAGACGCCTCACAAGTTCACCAACACGGGCACGGTGCCGCTGCGGCAGCTCAGCATCCATCCGACCAAAGAGATCATCACCACGTGGCTCGAGGAGTGAAGGAGCAACATACATGTCTGTATACGATCCTTCCTATCCTGCTCTGGCGGGTAAGGTTGCCATCGTCACCGGGGCGAGCCGTGGGATCGGGGCCGCCGCCGCTCGCGCTTTCGCTCAGGCGGGGGCGCGTGTGGCGCTCGCCGCACGCGATGAGCAGGCGCTGGAGGCCGTCGCGAGCGAGATTCGGTTGGTAGGCGGCCAGGCGCTCGTCGCACCGACGGACACGGGCGATCCAGCCGCGGTTGCGCATCTGGTGGACGCGACGCTCGAAGCGTATGGGCGGCTGGATGTGGCCTTTAACAATGCCGGCGAGGGCCACATGCCAACTCCACTGGCAGATATTGCGGTCGATGATTTTGACCGCGCCGTGCGGGTGAATCTGAGGGGCATCTTTCTCGCCATGAAGTATGAGATCCCCGCGATGCTTGCCAGCGGTGGCGGAGCCATCGTCAACATGTCGTCTACGGCAGGGCTGACGGGGGTGCCAGGCATCGCAGGCTATGTCGCGAGCAAGCATGGCATCGTCGGGCTGACCAAGACGGCGGCACAGGACTACGCCCAGCGCAATATCCGCGTCAACGCTGTGGCTCCCGGCCCGATACGCACGTACCGGCTGCAGAACGTGACGGGCGAGATGCTGGAGCAAGTCGTCGGGCCTGTCCCGATGCACCGGCTTGGCGAGCCGGAGGAGGTCGCGGCGGTAGCCGTGTGGCTCTGCTCGGAGCAGGCCTCGTATGTCACCGGCGCCACCATTCCAGTGGATGGTGGGCGCATGGCAAGTGGTATGTAAGCGTGAGGAGCCGCCTGACCGGAGTGGGTGTTGGGCGGCAGCGTGGAGGCTAGAGGCGAAAAGAGCGCGTATAGAAAGGAAACGAGTCATGAGTATGAGTCAGGCGACCAGCGCGAACACAGAACAGCAACTGAAGCAAGTGGCGGAGCAATGGGCTGCCGCGGAGCAATCCGCTGATACGGCAGCCATCGAGCGCACGCTTGCGGACGACTTTGTCGGCATCGGCCCGCTAGGCTTTCTCTTGAGTAAGCAGGAGTGGCTACAGCGGCACCAGTCGGGCGCGTTGCGGTACACGTCGTTTCGTCTGGACGAGGCGCAGGTGCGCGTGTATGGCGACGCGGCGGTGATGATTGGCCGCATCACGCAGGCGGCGACATATCAGGGCCACGACACGAGCGGCCAGTTTCGCACGACGCTCGTGTGGGTGCGGCAGCAGGGGAGCTGGCGGCTGGCTAATCTGCAGCTGAGCGCCATGGGCCAGCCACCAGCCTGGGCGGGAAGCCAGCGCCCAGGTCAGTGAGCTCTGCAGCAGCCCGGTTATGTCTGACGCGGGCGCTTTGGTGAGCGAGGGCGGCCTGACTTGCGGGATGGCCCGGTAAGGGATATCTGCATCATGGTGTTCGCCAGCCAGTCCAGGGCGCCCTCGGTCTCGACCCAGCCCTCGACGGATTCGAAGACGTAGACGATGGCCTCCGACTCGTCGCCTATGCCGTAATACTCGGGCATGCGGTCCGGCGGGGGCTTGATGGCCAGCAGGTAGAGCGGCACAAAGGGGTTGGCGCCCAACGCCGCGCTGAGCGCTTTGTCGGCCTTGCGTCCCGCGCCGGATTGGCGGAAGGTGTGGAGCGCGGTAGTGTAGGCCCATTGCGCACTGCCATCGTCGGGGTATTGCGCGAGCAGGGGCGTGAGGGCGTCGTCGTCGCCAACCGCCAGTAGCCAGTTTGCCAGGATGTAGCGCACGCCCTGGTTATCGTCCGGGTTGAGTCGCAGCAGATCTTTGGCGTGCGCGATGGCCTCCTGGCGCTCGTCCATTTCCCACAGGATCTCCGCCAGCCCCAGACGTGCCCGCATGTATGGGCGTGTCTCCAGGATGCCCCAGAACTCCCCTACACCCTCGCGGAACAGTTCCTCGCCCAGCGCTCGCTCGCCAGCCTGGACGCCCTGCTCGTAGAAGGAACGCGCCTTCGCGATGTCTTTGGACGCTTCGGCCAGCAGTACGTAGGCGTCCGCGCAGTCGGGCGAGATGGTAAGCGCCTTGCGTGCCAGCTTCTCGCGCTGCTTGCCCTGTGCTCTGAGGGCGTCGTAGACCACCTGCTGCGCCTGCTCCAGGGGAGTCTCGGGCTCCGCCTT
>DASVOW010000660.1:0-6603 GCA_036383155.1 Ktedonobacterales bacterium | reverse complement strand
GGCGCGCTGCTCGGCGACGGCGGCGTTGATGGTGGTGAGGCGACGGGCGGGAATGGTGGGCGTGCTCCCGGCATCGAAAGCCTGGAGCACGGATGTTTCGGATGCGATGTTGTCGAGCGCGTATTGATGGATCTCCCATGGAGAGGTGGGGTCGGCGCGCAGGGCGTAGAGACGGGCGGCATCGTGCGAGACGGCGATCTGCGTGAGGTGGGCGTCTTCGCCGTTTACTACGGTCTCGGCGGCGCCACCAGCGGCGAGGACACGCAGCACGTCTACGCCGCCACGACGCTGGCTGAGCACGTAGAGCGCGGTGCCGTCGGGCGACCAGACGGGCGCAGGCTGTGACGGGCCAGGGATGTCGCCATAGATGCCGAAGTCAGCGCTGCGGTCGAGCGCGTCGAGCAGATTGGTAGTGATTTGGCCTGTATTGGGGTCGGCGACGAGGAGCGCAGTGTGGTAGAAGGCGTGATCCGTGATCTTGGGTGAGGCGAGGAAGGCAATGCGCGCGCCATCGGGGGACCAGGTGAGATGTGAGATGGAGTGCGTGGCGGCGGTGAGGCAGCGCAGATCGCGCGTCTGGAGATCGAGCAGCCAGAGGTCGCTGGTCATGTTGGCGTCGCGCTCGTCGGTGCGGTCGCTGATGAATGCGACGAAGCGGCCATCAGGCGAGCATGCGCCGTCGCTATTGTCGAAGTCGCCGTCGGTCAATTGCTCAACGCGGCCATCGTCGATGGTGACGCGGAAGAGGTGGGTGCGGCCCTCGAAGTAGCCCTTGCCGTCCCAGCGGTATTGCAGGCGGGTGATGATGCGTGGGCGGTCGGATTCGTCTTTGTCGCGCTGCGCCTCACGCTCGCGAGCGGCGGTGTCGTGTGCGTCGGGCGTGAAGGGCGGCTCGTCGGGGCGGACCTCGCTCTCGAAGCCGATCCACGTGCCGTCGCCTGACCAGAAGAGGTCGCTCGCGCCGTGCTTCATATGGGTGAGCTGGCGCGCCTCGCCGCCGTGCGCGGGCATGACGTAGACCTGTCCCTCCTTGCCATCGCGATTGCTGACGAAGGCGAGATGGGAGCCGTCGGGCGACCAGCGCGGGCTGTGGTCGCGCTTCGCGCCGTTGGTGAACTGGGTGGAGGCGCCGGTCTCGGTGTCGAGCAGCCAGATCGCCGAGTGGCGCTCGTTAGCGGCGGGGTCGTTCGATTCGAGGGCATAGGCGATGTGGCGGCCATCGGGGGCAAGACACATATCGGTGATGAAGCGCAGGCTCCAGAAGTCGTCAGGGGTCAGGGGTTGTCGCTCGGCCACAGTCTCCTCCTCCGCATCGGGCTATTCAAGGTCGGGGGCGCATGCCGCTCACACTGGCGCGAAGCGGATACATGCACCCAATTGTAGCACGCGAGCGGATGGAGACTGGTGATGCGAGGGCAGGTGCATCTAGCGGTAGAGTTCCTACCCTCGCTCCTTTGGGCTAGCCGATTTTGCAGGTGGAGAGGCCGCGCTTCTCCAGGTATTGCTGGTGGTAGTCTTCGGCACGGTAGAAGGTCGTGGCAGGCTCGATCAGTGTGACGATGGGCCTGCGATACTTGCCGGACTGGGCGAGGCGATCGCGGGAGGCTGTCGCGGCGGCCTGTTGCTCGGGCGTGTAGTAGAAGACCACAGAGCGGTATTGGTCGCCGACGTCAGGCCCCTGGCGATTGAGCTGGGTGGGGTCGTGCTCGTCCCAGAAGACGGCGAGCAGGTCGTCATAGGAGACCCGGGCGGGATCGTAGTCGACCTCCACCACCTCGGCGTGACCGGTAGTGTGGGAGCAGACGTCGCGGTAGGAGGGGTTGTCGGTCTTGCCGCCCTCGTAGCCGACGGCGGTCGCGACGACGCCGGGTATCTGACGGAATGCTGCCTCGACGCCCCAGAAGCAGCCGGCTCCGAATGTTGCTTTCTCGATTTGCATGGTATGGTGTTCCTCTCGTGACCAGGATGCGAGCGTGATGCGTAATGGCGAGTGGCTCGCATCTCACACTCTATTGTACCCCAGATGCAGTGGATGCTCGCTGGGGCTGGACGGATGCGGGTGGATGGCACGCTCAGTCTGTGACGACGCCCAACATACGGAGACGTTGGACGTATTTGTAGCAGATTGAGATTACAAAAGTATGAACGAGCTGAGCCAGACGTCACCCCCTGCCCCCTTCCCTTGGAGGGAAGGGGTGTGCGGCGAGGTGGGTGGCAAAGGGGTCAAGGTATCCTGTCCTTTTGTTGCACAGTGGATATTGAGAACGGTTTAGGGAGATTTGGTTTCGGAAGGTGAAGGATGCCAACTCAGAAAACTGCTTTCGATATATCTTGACATGTCGGTATTCGCGAGTTATATTCGATATATCGAAACATATCGAGAGTGACGAGGGATAGGATCGAAGCAGCGGAAGGACCAGACGAACAGCTGCTCTCGATTGGTAACGATGGTGTGTAAGAACGGCGCGGAGAAGCCAGCGCGATGTGCGTGGATGGCTGCGCGTTCTTGGAAAGGATGATAGGCGTATGTTTGGCGACGAGCATTTTGGAGAGCCGGGACCAGCGTTTGCCCATGGCGGAGGTGATCCGCGCGAGATGGGATGGAATGAGCAGTGGGGACCGCGCGGCTGGGGTCACCGGCACAAACACCACCGCAAGCATGGCTGGGGTCGTGGCTTCGGGCCGGGATTTGGCCCAGGACGATTTGGGCCTGAGTTTGGGCCTGAGTTTGGGCCTGGCGAGTTTGGTGGATTTGGTTATGGATATGGGCCGGGGTTTGGACCTGGACCATTGTTTGGAAAGGCACTCTGGCACATGGCGCGACGATTTGGTTTTGGCCCCGGTGGCTTCGGTCCTGGTGGCCCCGGTGGCCCCGGCGGTCCTGGCGGATTCGGTGGCCCTGGATTCGGGCCGCGTATGTTTGGCCGTGGCAACCTCAAGTATGTCTTGCTGGACCTCTTGCAGGAGCAGCCCAAGCATGGCTATGAGTTGATCAAGGTGATAGAGGAGCGCACGAGCGGATTCTATTCGCCGAGTGCGGGGGCGATCTACCCGACGCTGCAGCTTTTGGAAGATCGCGGCTGGGTGACGACGCAGGAGGCCGAGGGCAAGAAGGTGTACGCGATCACCGATGCCGGGCGCCAGGCGCTCAAGGAGCACCAGCAGCAGGCCGACTCATTTGGCGGACCGCGTGGCGGCTGGGGTTGGGGTGAGCATGGACACGAACACGGCCACGAGCGCGGACACGGTCGCGGGCGGGGCGGCCCATTCGGCAGGTGGCAGATGTCGCCGGAATTGGATGCGCTACGGCGCGAGAGCTTTGAGGTGGCGCGACTGATGCGCAATGCGGTGTTTGCCTCGAACGGCGATCCGCAACGGTTGGCGCGGCTGCGGGCAATCGTCGAGCGGGCGCACGGCGAGCTAAACGAGTATCTGGCGCAGAGCCAATCGGCGGCGTCGGGTGCGGCGGGGCAAGCCGGAACACCGGGCGAGGGGCCTACGCCCCCGGGCAACCCACCAGTCGAGAACGCCTAGTGTGGCTGGCGTGATACAACAGCCAGTGTGATGATCGAACATCTATGAGGGGCGGTCGATTGGCCGCTCCTCTGGTGTGCATGGGTGAGGCTGTATGATGACGTGTTGGGTGGGTGCTGGACGAATGGCCGGGGACGAGAGTGTGATGTTCCTGGTACTATGTCACAGTATGTATTTTCTTGGCGACATAATGTAGCGATGAATAGATGGGATTGCTGATATGATGCGAGGCGCAATGGGTGGAGGCGGTGGACGCTATGGGAGAATGACGCGGGCCGATGCCATGATGGAACAGCCGGCGCGTAAGGCGGACGCACGCACGGTACGCCGAGTGGCGGGAGCGTTCAGGCCGTATGCGGGTCAAGTGGCGATTGTGCTGCTGGCGATTGTGGTGGTGGGCGTGCTGGGCATCGTCAACCCCTATATGCTGAAGCTGATCATCTCCAAGGCGATTCCGCGCGGTGATTTTGGCTTGCTGGCTGTGCTGGTGGGCATTATGTTTATCACGCCGATTCTTAGCAGTTTGATCGGCGTGGGGCAGACGTATCTGAATACGCAGATTGGGCAGCGGGTGATGCGCGACCTGCGTAATAATCTCTATGCTCACCTGCAGCGGATGCCGCTCAAGTTCTTCACCGACACGCGGACGGGCGAGATCCAGTCGCGACTGTCGAACGATGTGGGTGGGGTGCAGACGGTGGAGACGGATACCGCAAGCTCCATCGTCTCGAATGTCACTATCGCGATCTCGACCATCGCGGGCATGCTGTTCCTCTCGTGGCAGCTCACGCTGCTGTCGCTGGGGCTATTGCCGCTCTTTATCTGGCTGACCAATCGTGTGGGTAAGGTGCGGCGTGAGCTGAGCAAGAACACGCAGGTGTCGCTGGCAGATCTGTCGGCGATGGTGGAGGAGACGCTATCGGTGAGCGGCGTGCTGCTGTCGAAGACGTTCGGGCGGCAGCGGCAGCAGATCGAGCGCTTCGAGAAGGAGAACGAGCATCTGGTGGGGTTGCAGATCCGGCAGCAGATGATTGGGCGCTGGTTCTTTAGCTTCATCTCGACATTCTTCTCGGTGACGCCGGCGCTGGTGTATTTGCTGGCGGGCTATCTCGCGTTCGGGCCGGGGCACCACAGCAACCCACAGAGTACGGCTGATATGGTGGGCACGCTGGTGGCGTTCACGACGCTGCAGAGCAGGCTGTTCTTCCCCATTGGGCAGTTGCTGAACGTGCAGGTGGAGATCCAGGGAGCGTTCGCGCTTTTCGATCGCATCTTCGAGTACCTGGATATGCCGTTCGAGATTGCGGATAAGCCAGGGGCGCAGGTGCTGGATCCGGCGACAGTGCGGGGCGACGTGGCGTTCGAGCATGTAACGTTCCGCTATAGCTCAGAGCTGGAGCGCCCGACGCTGGACGATGTGTCGTTCGAGGTGAAGCCGGGACAACTGGCGGCGCTGGTGGGGCCGAGCGGCGCGGGCAAGACGACGACGACGTATCTGGTGCCGCGGCTCTACGACGTGGACAGCGGCGCGGTGACGATTGACGGGCATGACGTACGCGATGTGATGCTGGAGAGCCTGGGAGAAGCAATCGGCGTGGTGACGCAGGAGACGTATCTCTTCCATACGTCGGTGCGGGAGAATCTGCGCTATGCCAAGCCGGATGCGACGGACGCGGAATTGGAGGCTGCGGCCCGGGCGGCGGCGATTCACGAGCGAATCATGGAGCTGCCGGAGGGATACGATACGGTGGTGGGCGAGCGCGGCTATAAGCTCTCCGGCGGGGAGAAACAGCGCATCGCGATTGCCCGCGTGATCTTGAAGGATCCGCGCATCTTGATTCTGGATGAGGCGACAAGCGCGCTGGATACGCACTCGGAGCGGTTGATCCAGTCGGCGCTGGAGGGTGTGATGCAGAATCGCACGACGATTGCGATTGCGCACCGGCTCTCGACAATTCTGGCGGCGGATCAGATTCTCGTGGTGGATGGCGGTCGCATCGTGGAGCGCGGGACGCATGCGGAGCTGCTGGCACAGGATGGAGTGTATGCGCGGCTGTATAACGAGCAGTTTCGCGCGGCGCTGCCGGAGGAGATCGACCTGGAGGAGGCAGCGGACCGCGTGCTGGCGTAGACCAGGAAAGGTGCGCGCGGGATCAGGGATTAGCGGCGCGCACCTGGGCGATGAAGCTTGCTTCGGTCGGCGGCTTGTCGAACGTGATGCTGTGGGTGATATTGCGCGGAACAAGGCCGTTGACCGAGGGGAAGCGGCAATTGGCGTCGAAGATCTCGTGATAGTACGGGGTGGTGCCGGAGAAGGAGATGCCGCCGCTCAGGAAGAGGAACGTACGTTCGCCAACAGTGAGGAGCGGATCGTCGGCATTGAAGCACCCGTCAATCATGGCATGATCCTGGCGGACAATGATCGTTTGAGTGTTGGTGAGGATCTGGCGGCGGTCATAGACTACGGTGACGATCGAGACGTACCAATCATTGAAGGAGTTGGCAGAGCCAGTCACGACGCCGAGCACGACGATATCGGACTCGTGCTTGAGCTCGGCGAAGGTGACGGGCGTTACAGAGGTGTAGTCGATGGCGATGCCACATTGGAGCGTAGGGGACGCGTGGGTGACGGCGGTAGAATGAGAAGAAGGGCGTGGGGCGGCGAGGCTGCGGGTGAGGAAGATGCCGGTGAGGACGGCGACGAGGGTGAGCGCCGTGAGCGGCACGAGCAATGACAATCTATGGGATGTGCGGCGGGTAATGGGGTGGTCGTGCCGCGTTTCGTCTTGGGGCATGGCGATCCCTCCTCGTGATTGGTGGTTCCTGAAAGAGATGCACTACACTGGCTGATAGTATACACCAAGCGAGTATTGGGAGCGGTGCTGGTAGGGCGTTTGCCTGGGAAGCTGGGCATAGCAGGGGCGAGAATGGATGGTCCAGACTGGCTATTGTGAATGTGGTGGCAAGCGAATACTGAAAGACGGCTTTATGAGCATATAGGCAATTAAAAATGAACAGTTTGGCACGCAGATTGTTATAAGGATAGCGAATGCTCATGTATATCAACTG
>DASVOW010000659.1:0-2506 GCA_036383155.1 Ktedonobacterales bacterium | reverse complement strand
ATCGCCCGTCCGTTTGGTGGCGCACTCTTCGGGCATCTCGGCGACCGCATCGGCCGCAAATCCACCTTGGTAGCCACCTTGCTGCTGATGGGCATCTCCACCCTCATCATCGGCTTCCTTCCTGGCTACAATACGCTTGGCATTCTCGCCCCGCTACTCCTCGTCCTCTTGCGCTTCGGGCAGGGCTTGGGCGTTGGTGGTGAATGGGGCGGCTCCGTGCTGCTCGCCCTCGAATACGGCCACCGCCGCAATCGCGGCTTCTGGGCCAGTTGGCCCCAGATGGGTGTCGCCTTGGGCCTGGTGCTTTCGACCATCGCCGTCAACATCTTCCAGAGTCCGGGCAAAGACTTCTTTAACTCCATCGGCTGGCGCATCCCCTTCTTCATCAGCGCCCTGCTGATCCTCATCGGTCTCTACATCCGGGTGCGCATCCTGGAGACCCCCCTGTTCGCCAAAATCCTCGAAGAGAAACAGGTCGCGAAGTCGCCCATTGCCGAAGCTTTCCGCCATCACACACCCGAGATCGTGCTGAGTGCTGGTGCGCGTTTCGTCGAGCAGGCGCCGTTCTACCTCTTCACCGTCTTCGTGATCACCTACGGCAAGCACCTCAAGCTCCCCGACGCCCTCGTGCTGAACGGTATCACGATAGCGGCTATCATCGAGCTAGGCACCATCCCCCTCTTCGGCTACCTCTCCGACCGTGTAGGCCGCCGCAAGTGGTACTTGATCGGTTGCGGCGTCATGCTGCTATTCGCCTTCCCCTACTTCCTGTTGCTCAACACCCAGAATTGGTTCCTCGTCGGCCTGGGCATCGTGCTCTCGCTAGCTCTATGCCACGCATGGGTCTACGGCCCTCAAGCGGCACTTATCGCCGAGCGCTTCGGCACACGCTCGCGCTACAGCGGCGCCTCGCTTGGCTATCAGCTTGCTGCTCCGTTCGCCGGTGGCCTCGCGCCAATCATCGCTCTGCTCCTACTCAGCGGCAAGAGCACGCTCTCGGCCCTCGGCTTACCGAAGGTCGAGGTTAGTATTGGCTCCGGCTCGTGGCAGTCAGTATCAATCTACATCGTGGTCCTGGCCCTCATCTCGTTCCTCTCCGTCCTGGGGCTGCAAGAGTTGACTCACGCAGACATCTCCGGCGACATGACGAAGACGACAACCCCTGAGGCAACCCCAGTCGGCTTACAGGAGTAATACCCCGTTACCACCAATGAGGCAGGCGTCGAGTCACTCTCGCGCCTGCCTCAATTCGCAGTCCCCCACATATACAAGCATTCCCCCCACCAAAATCGCCCAACTCACAGCGACTACGGAGTTCACCTTCGCCCAATCTCTCACCGGTGGCGTAATGGAAACAAATTCGCTATGATTACTGCACATTCATGTGAAACCAACAAAGCGTGATCTGACGACCTTCGATGGAGAGACGTAATGCCCGAACCGTCCGATCTGACAGGCGACACCGCCCCAATCGATACTGCGCACGCCGCTCACCCCAACGGTGCCCACCCCGACGAGGCGGCGCACGTGTTCGACTTTGACACACGTGCGATCCATGCCGGCCAGCGGCCCGATCCCTATACCGGGGCGCGGGCTGTCCCGATCTACCAGACGACCAGCTTCGTCTTCGAAGATACCGAGAGCGCCGCAGCCTACTTCAACCTCCAGGAATATGGCAACATCTACTCGCGCATTATGAACCCAACCGTGGCGGCGTTCGAGGAGCGTGTCGCCAGTCTTGAGGGTGGTGTCGGAGCCGTCGGGTTCGCCAGCGGGCTTGCCGCTCAGGCATCGGCGCTGTTCACACTCCTGCAGCCGGGCGATCACGTTGTCGCCTCCCGCGCACTCTATGGCGGCACCATCACCCAGTTCAAGAGCGTGCTGGGCAAGATATCGGTCGAGGCGACCTTTGTCGATCCTGACGATCTCTCCGCATGGCGCGACGCCCTTCGCCCCAACACCAAAGCGCTCTTCGCCGAGACTATTGGTAACCCCGGCGGCAATGTGCTCGACATCGAGGCGGTCGCGCAGATCGCCCACCAGCACAACGCGCCGCTGGTCATCGACAACACGTTCGCCACTCCGTACCTGTGCCGCCCCATCGAGTGGGGCGCCGACATCGTCATCCATTCCGCGACCAAGTTCATCGGTGGTCACGGCACCAGCATCGGCGGCGTTGTCGTCGAAGCGGGCAAGTTCGACTGGTCGAACGGACGCTTTCCCAGCGTGGCCGCGCCCTCGGCGTCCTACCACGGCCTGGCGTTCCACGAAACGTTCGGCATGTATGGCTACACCATGAAGCTGCGCTCCGAGACCTTGCGCGACCTGGGAGCCGCGCTGAGCCCCTTCAATGCATTTCTCTTCCTGCTGGGACTTGAGACACTGCCCCTGCGCATGGAGCGCCATGTCGCCAACGCGCTCGGCGTGGCGCGCTTCCTGGCGCGGCATCCATTGGTCGAGCGTGTGCGCCATCCCGCGCTCGAAGGCAGCCCCTATCTACCGCTGG
>DASVOW010000658.1:0-2789 GCA_036383155.1 Ktedonobacterales bacterium | reverse complement strand
GGGCATCTGAGTGCAACCGTATAGACAGTGATTGATTGTGGCGCACGCGCATCTTGACGCGCAGCCTGGGGTATGGCACCCTACGAGGCGAGGGGTATTGTCGTGGGTAGTGAGTTGGGCGGTGTGGGCAATGGAACAGATCGCGGCCATTCAGCCTCTCGTCATCGGGGCGCTCTTTGCGTGGGCAGGCATCTGGAAGGTCTTGTCGCCTCAGGCTAGGGGCCTGGTGGTGCAGTCGGCGCTGGGCAAGCTATTGCCGATACCGTGGGTTGCCAGAGCGGCGCACCTGGCGGTGGGGATAGGCGAGATTATCGTCGCAGGCGCTTTGCTTGCCGTGCCGCCCGCGCGGTGGTGGGCGGTACGCGCGGCGTCGGTGTTTGCGGTAGGGTTTTTCGTCTACCTTGGGGTGGCGTGGCGTGTTGCACCAGAGCGACCGTGTGCCTGCATGGGTGGGCGGACGAGCAGGATTTCCCGAAAATCGCTTGCCCGCGCCGCGACGGTCCTGATGATGACGCTTCTTGGCTGGTTGTCCACAGAATATTGGGGCAACGCGATCGTGGCGGCGCCACTGGTGATCCTCGTCGTCGGTGCGGAGGTAGGGGTTCTCTGGCTGCTTTCTCCTGAATTTGGCGACGTTGGGCCGCGCCTGGGGAAGCAGCTCGCTCTGAGACTATCCAGATCATCGGGACGTCCGCTCGATCCGGAGTGTTCGCGGGTGCCGCTGGACTGGGACACGTTGGAGCGGCATCTACGTGGAACGGCGCTGTTTCGCCAGCTCGTGCCGCAGACAGGCAACCGCTCGGATGCCTGGAGCGAAGGCTGCTGGCGCTTTATGACGTTCGGCGCAGACTTTCAGGGCCGGGTGGCTACCGCTGTGTTTGCCGTCCCGGCGCTCTTTGACCCGCACGCTGTATCGGCCTCGCTGGTTGATGACGCGGACGGGACGGTGCTGGAGCGGATCGCTTCGCTGCGCGGGGATGCGCCGCCTGCGACGCCGGCAAGTGCGCTATAGTGAATGTGGTGACATGGCTGGGCTGTCAGCTGCGCGCTGTATACCTCATGCCCGGTGTAAGCTGCGCCGAAGGGTGCGGTAGCCCCACCTGGCCCAGATGCGCGGTACCTGACGCAGCGCGCCGCCAAGAAACGCGAGCCGCTGGGTGGGGGTATCGAGCGCCAGGAGGTAACGCAGCAAGGATGCCGGGCTATTAGAAGAGGCCAGCGCGGCGCGCCATCCGGCACGCTCGGGGCGCGATTGCGCGGCATGACTGAGCTGGAGGAGTACATCTTCTGGCACTGCGGTTCCCAGCAGATCGCGGGCACGTACGAGCGCCAGCGCCATGGGCAGCGCTAAGTCGAGGGCGATGGTTTCCGCTGTGAATTCGGCCCAATCCCAGGGCGCCTCTGCGCCAGCGTCATGCGTGGCCGACGTGAGCAGCTCGGCGATATCGACGAGCCAGAGCAGACGCTGCGCCTGATGCTGGACGGCATAATGGAAGCAGAGATAGCGCAGCTCATCGTAGGGATGCAGGCGCCACACGATGGAATCCTTAATGGGCATCGGCTGGATGCGACGCCACACGTTGACAGCCTCAAAGCGCTGGGCGTAAGGCGGCAAGGCGCTGAGTGACCAGTGGAACTCGACAATGGTGCCGCCCTTTCGCTCGAATACCAATGCCCGGTTGCGTAGCGATGCGAAGGAGAGCGGGCGATCCATGCCAAGGACGGCGTAATAGCCAAGCTCACGCATAAGCGACTCGACGGCCGCAGCAGCCCCTGGCTCGATGAGCAGGTCGATGTCGCCCATAGGGCGGTGAGCAAGGTCAACATAACAGCGCAGCGCCAGTGGGACGCCCTTGACGCAGACGCTGCGGATGCCGCGCTGCTGGAGCACTGTTACGAGGCTGAGCGTGGTGTTGCGCAGCCGTAAGTTGGTAGTCAGCGTCCCGCGGTAGACGTCGGCGAAGGTGGTCCGGATCGAGTCGGGCATGGTGGGGAGCAGCCCGGCCGCCGCCGCATGGGCGTAGGTGAGGCATTCCATGCGCTCGACCAGCGCGTAGCCCTGCACTTCGTTCCACTCATCGGCGCTGAGCTGGGCGCCGAGCTGGTGGAGGGCGGCGAGTGCGGAGGCGTCAAGCACGGCATGGCCGCAGGCACGCACAAAGGCGGCGGCGCGCGAGTCGGGATCATGGACACGGGGGACTGGTAGCGCTGCCAGGGCTGGCAGGGCGGTGTGCAGATCCATCATAGCAGTGGTGGCCCGACTTTCATTTCGATGCCGACGACGGCGCGATGAGGTTGGCGGCATGCATAGGGTGAGACAGCGCGTGAGCACGAAGGCAAGTACTTGCGCTTTACACACAAGGTGCACTACCCTACTGTAGCTAACGCTCCACCTCCCCAGTTGTGGGGAGCCACCAGGACCAAAGAAGTAAGGATGCGGGCTGTAGCGTGGCAGCAGTTGCCCCGGGAGCGCCAACGCCCACAGGCGATCAGCCGCCTGGCTGGCTCAATGGACGATACGATTTGATCCGCATTCATATAACATGGCAACGACTGGTATCGCATGAAAATTACAGTGTATTGCACATAAATTGATGAGTCTGATGAAGGACAATTTGGTCCCCTGCGCCTCGCGTCTTTTCACTGTGCGGAGCCGAAAAGTGCTTTGAAATGCGGAATTATCGCGCATTAACCCACCATGTTTTGCATCGTGGAATGACATTATTTGCATCGTGGCGCGACGTTTCTGTAATTTGTAGTGGATACCGTTACTTTGGTTGTAGGGCAGC
>DASVOW010000657.1:0-3577 GCA_036383155.1 Ktedonobacterales bacterium | reverse complement strand
CTATCCATCTCTCGCGCTACCTTCCGATTCCCCGCAAGCTGGGTGCTGCGGGGCAACCAATCGACCAGTAACTTGACACTGCACAAGCGAAGGAGGGCATGGCGTGCCCCTCGAATTCGACCCTGTCACCATCTTCGATGCCGTGTTGGGGGGAATCCTCACCGGTACTGTGTACGCACTCATGGCCACAGGGCTGAGCCTGATCTTTGGTGTGCTGGACATCATAGACGTCGCTCAGGCGGCGTACGTGATTCTGGCCGCCTTTTTGAGCCTTGTCCTCCAACAGCAGTTCCATATCGACCTGTTTGTCGGTCTGTTGATCACGATGCCCTTGATGTTCCTGCTCGGGCTTGGTGTCGAGGTTGCCTTTATCCGCCCGATCAAGCGGGACCGCACACAACTCTCGATCCTGGTTACCTTTGGCATCGGGCTGGCGATCGAAGGCATACTGGGCGTGAGATTTGGTACCACGAATTACGCGCTGGATGCATGGTATGTGTCGAGCGGCGTGAAAATCGGGAATTTCTACGTCGCGTACATCTATATTTTCGCATTCATCCTGGCGGTGGTGCTTATTGCGGCGCTCTTTTTTCTGCTCTACCGAACCAAATTCGGACGTAGTGTCCGCGCACTGATGCAGAATCGCACGGCCGCCCAGCTCATCGGCATCGACGTCGAGCGAGTCTCGGCGATCACCTTCGCGATCGGCGTGGCGCTTACCGCGGCAGGTGGCATGGCGTACGGAGCGACGACTTCGTTCAACAACAACAGCTGGTATGACCTCATTACCCGCCTGTTTGCTATCATCATCCTGGGCGGCCTGGGGAGCGTTGAAGGCGCGCTGATCGGCGCCATCATCATGCTCGTTTTGTCCGACGTGACGGCCGTCGTATGGTCGCCGACGTGGTCGAGCGCGGTGTTTTTCTTCGCACTCGTGCTGCTGCTGTTGTTCCGCCCGCAGGGGCTCTTCGGCCGCCTCGCCACACGCAAGCAATGAGGCAGGAGTACCTGGACATGAAACGATCCCCGAACCTGCGTCTGATCAAGATTGTCTGGCCGCTCTTCCTGCTTGCTGCTGCAGTGGCGTTTCCGCTCGTGTTTGATGCCTCTATGGGTCGGATCGCTGTCTTTACCCTGATATTCGCGTCGTTAGCGACGTCATGGAACATTTTCTCTGGCTATACGGGCTACAACGCGCTCGGACACACGACCTATTTTGGCTTTGGGGCCTATGTACTGTCGCTGATTACAGTGAACCTGCACCTGCCCGGCGGATTCAGCCTCTTCTTGCTGGTACCGCTCGCAGGACTCATCGCCGCTCTCTGCGCGATTCCGCTCGGGTGGATTGCGTTGCGCACGCGCGGACATGCCTTCGTAGTCATCACGCTCATCACGGTGTTCATCTTCCAACTGCTCGCCTTCAATCTGCGCGGCATCACCCTGGGCTCCGCCGGGATATTCTTGCCAGGTGATGGATTCGACCCTGACTGGTACCTGCTGCCGTATTACTACCTCCAGCTGGCGATTCTGGTGCTTGCGCTGCTGGTGTCGTGGTACATTCGCAACTCGAGGTATGGCTTATGGCTGCTCGCCATCCGCGACGACGAAGACCGTGCCGAGGGTCTGGGTGTACGGGCAGGCAGCAGCAAGCTGATAGCATTCGTTATCTCAGCCTTCTTCGTGGGTATGGCCGGCGCGATGTATGCCTATTTCCTCGGCCAGATCTATCCCCAGCAAGCCTTCGACCCTGCCCTGTCGATCACCATTGTGCTGATGGCGTTCCTGGGTGGAATTGGCACGCTTGCCGGGCCGATCGTTGGCGCGTTGATCCTGGAACCTGCCCAGCAGTACTTCAGCCTACAGGCGCCAACCGGGTACTATCAAATCTTCCTCGGTGCGCTGTTCCTGATCATCATGCTACTGCTGCCTCAGGGCATAGTGCGCTCGCTCTATCGGCTCTGGGCGGCATGGCGCGCGCGACGCGGGGCCGGCGGCAGTCCTGTGGCACCGGAGCGTCAGCCGGTCGTCGTGGAGAAAGGTTGAGGTCGGGCGATGAGTCTCCTTGAGGTCCATGGCGTTTCGAAAGCGTTTGGCGGCATCAGCGCGCTCGATACTTGCTCACTGACGGTCGAGCAAGGCTCAATTACAGGGCTGATCGGCCCCAACGGCTCAGGCAAGACGACGCTCTTTAATGTGATCACCGGCTATGAGCAGCCCGATGCGGGCAGGGTCACTTTCAAAGGGACCGACGTTACCAATGCCAAACCCAGCACGATCTTCGGTCTGGGGCTAGGCAGGACATTTCAACTCGTGCGCATCTTCCCGCGGCTCACGGTCATGGAGAACATGCACATCGCGGTACAGCGTCGCGGTATCCGTGCTTTGCTCAGCCGGTGGACTGCCCCGCACGAGCGGGCGCACGCGCAAGAGTTGCTTGATTTCGTGGGTATCTCCCACCTCGCCGACGCGCCCGCGGAAAATCTCTCGTATGGACAGAAGAAGCTGCTCGAATTCGCGATGATCTTGATCGCCGCGCCTGAGGTGGTGCTGCTCGACGAGCCTGCTGGCGGTGTCAACCCTACGCTGGCAGCGCAACTTACGGATCGCATCAAGACGCTCAACAAGCGCGGTATCACCTTCCTCATCGTCGAGCACAATATGCAATTCGTCATGAGCCTGTGCGACAAGGTCGCCGTCATGCATCGGGGCTCTCTGCTTACCGAGGGCGCCCCCGATCAGGTACGCGGCGATCCGGCTGTGCTCGAGGCTTACCTAGGAGACTGAGATCATGCTGCTGCAGCTCGACGGCGTGTATGCCGGCTATGGTGGGGGCGACGTGCTTAGGGGTGTCGACCTCGGCGTGGAGAAGGGCTCGATCACCTGTATCGTCGGGCCCAACGGCGCGGGCAAGTCCACCGTGATGGCGACGATCAGTGGCCTGCTCAAGCCCCGCCAGGGTGACATCGTCTTCAAGGGCAAGACAATTCGCGGGCTGGCGCCACAACAGATCCTGGCGCGGGGGCTTGCCCTCGTGCCCCAGGCGCACAGCCTGTTCCCTGCTCTGACGGTACGAGAGAATGTCGAACTGGGGGCATATATGCTCAACGACGCCGCCCTCGTTCGGCGTAGACTCGCCGAGGTGGAGGCCCTGTTCCCGATTGTTCGGGAGCGTGCCACCGAAAAGGCCGGAAGCCTCTCCGGCGGTCAGCAGCGCCAGGTGGAGTTTGCCCGCTCGCTCATGCTGGATCCAGCCCTTGTGTTGCTTGACGAGCCTTCCATGAGCCTGGATCCCAAAACCTCCAAAGAAATGTTCAAAACAGTCAAGACCATGAACGAGTCGGGCCGCACCATTCTGTTGGTGGAGCAGAACGTACGGAGCGGCCTGGGCGTTGCGACCTTCGGTGTCGTCATGGAAAGCGGACGAGTGCGGTTGTCCGGGCCTGCCCAGGATATTCTCGGCAATCCCGAGATCAGCGCGCTCTACCTCGGCGGCTCCCTGGAAGACTCGCATGCTGGCTGACGCCTGGCTGTCCGCTCGACAACATATCAGCGCTCGTACGCCAGACACGGCCAGAGC
>DASVOW010000656.1:0-6395 GCA_036383155.1 Ktedonobacterales bacterium | reverse complement strand
CGACGGTGACGACCTTCATCGTGCCGCTCCTTATAGCTGTATTCCTCGGTATGTGCCGCGAACCGCATCGGGCGTCGCATCACAAGTCGTAGCACACAAGCGAGGGTGGCGGCAAGCAGAAGCGATACCGGCCCAACTCCTGACAGGAGGAGTTGGGCCGGTATGAGGTGTGCGGCTGGCTGCAGCCAAGAGCGGG
Source organism: Ktedonobacterales bacterium (assembly GCA_036383155.1). Taxonomy (GTDB): domain Bacteria; phylum Chloroflexota; class Ktedonobacteria; order Ktedonobacterales; family JADMIN01; genus DASVOW01. The sequence continues at coordinate 6,199 of DASVOW010000656.1, read as the reverse complement.
CAACGCCGTTTACTCGTCCATGGGCACATCACAGGCTCAGACGGAGCGCTGATAGGCGCGGAAGGCGCGGGTGGAGAGCCAGGCGCAGACGAGCGTCAGCGCCAGCAACTCGGCGAGACGCCATGCCACCAGCGACCAATCAGGGCTGCTGTTGAGCGTTTGGCGGCCCACCTCGACTGCCCAGTTAACCGGATTGTATTTCACGATCTCTTGCATCCACTGAGGCATGAGATTCACCGGCATGAGGGTGGAAGAGAGGAACGTGAGCGGCAGCACGACGAAATTAACCGCGCCAATTACCGAGTTCTGTGTACGCAGGAGGAGGGCGAGGGCATTGGAGTAGGAGGCGAACGTCGTGCCGAGCAGCATCGTACCCACGAGGAAGGCGACGATGGTGAGGATGCCGCCATCGAAACGCGCTCCGGCGAGCAACCCAAGCCCCAGGATGATCAGCGACTGCAGCAACGTCATGCCAGCCTGGTAGACGAGCTCGCCGCCGATGAGCGCGCTACGCCGCACCGGTGAGACGAGGAAACGGTTCATCACCCCACGCTCCATGTCGATGACGTAGCTCATGCCGCTCCAGCCGGTGGAAGATAGTGCCGTCATCACGACGATGCCCGGCGTCAGGAAGGCGATATAGGACGTGGTGGTGAAGCCGGGGATCTCCACGATTCGCCTGAAGAGCTGGCCGAAGAGGAACAGCCAGATGACCGGCTGGACGAGCGTGAACACAACATAGCCGGGCTGGCGCAGGAATCCTCGCAGATAGCGGTTGGTGATCTGAGCGGAGTTGGCGAGTGCGGTGGTCATCGGATAGCCCCCTTGTTGTTGCTTTCGGAGTAGGCATGCCCGGTGTGGCGGAGATACACGTCGTCGAGCGACGGGCGGGCAATGGTCGCGGTGGAGGCGCGGATGCCGGCGGCGTCGAGCGCCGTGAGCACGGCGGGCAGCGCGCTGGCCCCGCTGTCAACGCGCGCCCGCAGGCTGCGTCCCTCTATGGTGACCTCTCGGAGCGCGTGGTCCAGGCTGAGTAGCGCCGCGCGCACGTCCGCTTCCGGGTAGGCATCGCCAAGCTCCACCTGGACAGCGTCGCCCCGTAATTCCGCCTTGAGCGCTTCGGGCGTCCCTTCGACGACGATCTGCCCATGATCGATGATGGCGACGTGCTGCGCCAGGTGATCGGCTTCCTCCAGGTAGTGCGTCGTCAGCACGACGGTGAGCCCGTCTTCACGCGCCAATCGGGCGATCTCGCGCCACATGTCAGCACGCGCCTCCGGGTCCAGACCCGTGGTTGGCTCATCCAAGAACAGCACCTGCGGCTGATGGATGAGGCCCATCGCCACGTCGAGCTTGCGTTGCATGCCGCCGGAGAGGGTACGTGCGATGCGCTTGCGCGCGTCCGTCAGGCTCAAGCGCGCGAGGAGGCCGGACACGCGCTGCCGCAGCTCGGCGCCGGAGAGGCCGTAGAGCTGGCCTTGCAGCGTGAGATTCTCGGCGACGGTCGCCTCCAGGTCCACTGCCGATTTCTGCGCAACGAGGCCGATCACGCGGCGCACGCGCTGCGGCTCGCGCATGACATCGTGCCCCATGATGGTGGCACGGCCTGCGGTGGGCCGAGAGAGTGTTGCGAGGATCTTCACAATCGTGGATTTGCCCGCGCCGTTTGGCCCGAGCAGCGCGAATACGGATCCGGGCCTAATGGTAAGGCTGACGCCTTTGAGCGCCTGGACGCCGCCAGGATAGGTCTTGGCAAGTGCCTCCGTCGCTACGGCTGGCCGCGAGATGCTGGCTGTGGCTACTCCAGGCGATGCGGTCTGCTGGATCGTCATGGGAAACCTCTCATTCTTTGTCACTTGGGTTGTTGGTGGTGACCGGTATCGTCGTCAGACCGTTGTACGCTACCCCTCCTCTTCGTCGTGCTCTTCGCGGCCATGCTCTTCGTGGCCCTGTGGTGCTTCGCTTTGCTGATCTGCGGCGTGTCGGTAGGCGACCCACTCGGCGACTCCTTCCAGAGTGCCTGAGGAGATCTCGTCGGCCAGCTTGCGTGTCCATGCCAGCTCCGCTTCGCGCATCGCCAGCGAGTACTCGAGCTCGACGAGATGCACGCGCTGCAGGCCATGCTCTCTGGCGAACTGTATGGTAGAGCGCATCTGCGAGATTCCCAATCCTAGAGCACCGCATCGCTGCGAGAGGAGCGCGGCCACGTCTTCGGGTGGCAACACTCCGGCGAGCGAGAGCCCTGCCTCGAACCGCGTGAATTCTTTGGCAGGTGTGCTAATGAGCTCGCTGACCCAATCAATCAGCTCCATGCGCCCGGCGTCCGTTAGCCGGTAGACGGTGCGCTCAGGTCGCCGGCCCTCGCGCTCGGTCTCCTGTGCGACGATGAGCTCATGCTGCTGCAGCGCCTCGACAACCGTATACAGCGAGCCGTAATTGAGCTTGATGCTCTGGTCCTTGCCACGCTCTCGCAGCGTGGTCGCTATCTCGTAGGGATGCATCGGCCGCTCAGAAAGACACGCCAGCACTGCCAGCGCGAGCGGATTGTTCACCTTGCGCTTCGTCATTGCCTGTTCCTCCACACTGATATTCGTTGCGGGATTATTCGCCGACATTTATCCGTTACGTATTATCCTATTACGAGTATACTGACAAGAATATAAGCTGTCAAGTAGTGGATTTGCAAGTTGCGGGTGGAGGAGGAGAGCGAGCGTCTACCCGATGCGCACAAAGAAGAGCCGCCTCCCATTATGGGAAGCGGCCCTCTGGCACAATCAGGAGCGAGACGATGTTGGCTAGGCGTGGCTCAGAGTCTTCTCCGGCTGGGTAGTCTCCTCGATGGGATTGCCGGAAAGCTCGTTGAAGAGGCGCAGGTAGTTGCGCAGGTTGGCGGTGGAGAGGAACTTGTGGCGAACCTCCTCACGCCCGCGTGCGCCCATCTCGGCGGCGTCCTTCGGGTGACGCATGAGCTCTAGCGTGCGCTCGGTGCACTCTTCGACGCTGCTGACGAGGTAGCCGCTCTTGCCATCCTCGATCTGTAGCGGGATGCCGCCGACGTTGCCGCCGATGACGGGCTTGCTCTTCCACAGGCCTTCGGAGATCGTCAGGCCGAAGCCCTCGCGCAACGACTTCTGCAAGACGACCGTTGCCTCACGCTGGAAGGCGTTGATCTCGACATTGCCGACGCCGTCGAGGTTGGAGAGCAGGTGGACGTCGGGATCGTCCCCGGCGTAGTCCTTGGTGCGCTGGTAGTATTCCATGCCCTCGGGATCGTCGTGGGCCATCGAGCCAGCCATGATGAGCTGCGTCGTGGGGAACTCTTTCTTCACGGCGCGATACACGTCGATGACGCCCAGCGGATCCTTCCAGGGATCGAAGCGCGACACCTGGACAAGCATCGGCCGGTCGGGGTCGATGTTATAGAGGCTGACGATGCGGCGCGCGTCGGCATCGCTCATCGGCGCGTTCTTCGGGCTAAGCGGATCGATGGCGGGCGGCACGATGGCGATCTTGCCGATCTTGAGGTCGCGCTTGACGTATTCGGGCATAGTGAAGATCGCCGCGTCATAGTCTTGAATAAATGGGCGCAGGAAGGACCAATAGATAGGGTTGGCGGCGGTCAGGTCAATGTGGCAGCGCCAGATCCACTTGCCGGGATCGGAAGCGCGCAACGCCCGGAGTGGCGCAGGCTGCGGGTCATGCACGACGACGAAATCGAACTCGTCCTCGAAATAGACGGCGTTGTCCACATTAGCATGCAGATAGGCGGCGCGCATGGCGGGAGTAAGGTCGAGATCCATTCCCTGAAGGGCATTGTGCATGCTCTTAGTAACGTTGAAGAATTCATCGGTGCCAGAGATAGTGCGCCATTCGGCTTCGAGTCCCGCGCTGCGCATCAGTGGCACGAGCGTGTGCAGCATCTCGGCCACACCACCACCATACGCAGTGGCGTTGATGTGGAGGACGCGCGCGCCCTGGAACGGCTTTGCAAGTTGCTCCAGCTCGGCGATCACGTCATCGCCAACGACAGGAGCATAGTCAGAAAGAGCTTTGGTCTGCACGACAACGCGCTGCATACCTGGAGTGCGAATCTCCTGCATGTGCCGGGTCTCCTCCTCGGGAGAGAAAATAAATGGATCAGCAGAAATCAATGAGTCAAACGAGCAAGTGTTGGACCACGGCCATGTTTGCAGAGCTTGCAAGCGGGTGGGGACCCTCTGCAGACCGCGGATCTGTACTATATGCCGCGCCCGCATTCAGCATATCACGCACGCTACGAGAAGGTACGTTACCATGTCTGCAACAGCCGCGCGATAGGATAACGCGATAGTACTGGTATTACAGCGCGCTTTCTGTAAATCCCGGAATCAACGGCGCGCACGTCACGATGATGTTGTCATCGATCTCGGTGATGGAGCGAACCCGTAGCTGGCGCTCGATACGATGAATCTGGTCGTGGAGATGCGCCGAACGCCAGAGGTTGAACGTGGCGGCGCCTTCCGGCGTGAGCAGGCGGCGAATGTCGGAGAGAAAGGGAGCGCCGAGGACGCCGTGAGCCATCTTACCGGCGACATAGAGATCAACACAGATGGAGTCGAATTGCTCGTCGCAGCGCCGCACGAATGTGAAGGCATCGTCGACGATCACCCGCACGTTGCTCAACTGCGCCACGCCAAACTCCCGCAGCGCGAGGGCGGCGACGAGCGGGTCGCGTTCCACGCCCGTGATTGGCAGCGCACCCCAGCGGCGGGTCATCAGGGTAGCGACGGTGCCGCCACCTAGGCCAAGGATGAGGGCATTGGTGGGTCGGGTAGCAGGCAGAAGGGCATCCCAAACGTCGGAGGTGTAGGTGTCATCGACGGCGACCGACTGGATCACGCCTCCCACGCGCAGCACCTTGCGCTCGGCTTCGATCTTCACCAACGGGCGCAGTCGCGCCGTCGTCCGCTGTTCGTGCCCCATGGCCGGAGAATACCTCTGCGCTCGGATGTGATGGTGGTGTGGATAGTGAATGAGATGGTGGAGCATGCGAAATGAAACGCACACAATTGTTCAGTTTATAGTATAGCAGACAACGGGGGAGTACGTCCACTCGCTATGCGGAGAGTAATCAGAGGTCTGACGAGAGGCGCCGGCCCAGCAACACGTCGCGTGCTACCCGGCACTGCGTTTGCGCGTAGTTACGGTTACCCCCTGGCATGGGCGCAGGGATGCAGCGCAGCAGATCAGTGAAGCGCTATTGAGAAAGGCAGGAGGCAGACGATGTTTGTCTTCTTCGATATCGGCGACACGCTCATCGATGAGTCGGATTTCGCACGGTTTCGCCATGCGAGCATCTATGAGTTTTTCCGGCGGCGCGGCTGTGAGCTCACCGAGGACCGCTACACCGCCGATCTGATGAACCTCTCCACGCAGGCGCGTATGACGTTTTTCGAGCAGCTTAGCTGGCTGGCAGAGCGCAATGGCGGCGATACACTGCTGGCAATGGCACTCTTCCGCGACTACATGCTCCAGGTCGCGCCCGAAGCGCCACTACGCTTCCATCCGTTTGGCGACGCGCTGCCAACGCTGCAGACGCTTTCCGCGCGAGTGGAAGCCGAAAGGGCAGAGATGGAGGCGGCAAGGCGCCGCTACCGGCTCGGCATCATCGCCAATCAACCGACATGGATCCGCACGAGCATGCGCGAGTGGGGGCTGCTGGACTATTTCGAGCCGGATTGTGTGGTGATCTCAGATGAGGTTGGCGTGAGCAAACCACGCCCGGAGATCTTCCAGTTTGCGCTGGCGCAGGTGCGCGTCGAGCCGGGGGACGCCGTGATGGTGGGCAACGACTATACCCACGACATCGAACCGGCAAAGCGACTCGGCATGCATACGATCTGGGTCGAGCGCGAGGATCCCTATTCACCCGGTGCGCCGCGAATCCTCGATCCCGCTGCGGCGGATGAGCGTGTAACACAGCTCGCCGAGGTGCCAGCCGCACTGAAGCGGCTCGCCCGCACAGCCACTCTGGCACACGCCAACGGCAGAGTGCATGCTCGCACGGCGAGACCGCGCCGTGCGTCGCGTCCGCGCACGTCGTGAGATGAGCTTAGCGCGGGAGTGTGTCTTGAGGTGTCGCGGTGGCTCCGCGCGATGGTAGCAGCGGCTGACGCGGATGGCGCGGGATGCGCGTTCCCGACCAGAAGGGGCCATCCTC
>DASVOW010000655.1:0-5245 GCA_036383155.1 Ktedonobacterales bacterium | reverse complement strand
ACTCATTCGGCGATCCCGCCGTGCGTCGCGAGTGGTTCGCGCAGATGATCCAGTCCGCGCTCGTTACGACATTGCTCGGCCCCTATAGGACCTTTAGCGAATGTGCCGCCTCCGCGCTCGACATGACCGCTGCTCGTCACGGCGTGCTGCTCACCGATGAGGAACGCGACGCCATCCTAAAGGGAATCCGCCGCTTGCAGCCGCATCCCGACGTCCACGAGAGCCTGCAGCGCCTACGCTCCGCCGGTCTGCGATTGGCGACGCTCACCAACTCGACCCAGGAGGTGGCCAATGCACAATTGCAGCACGCTGGCATCCGTAAGTATTTCGAGCATGCGTTCTCTGCCGATGCTGTCCATCGGCTCAAACCCGCGCCCGAACCCTATCATATGGCTGCTGAGCGTCTGGGCGTGACACCGTCTGAGATCAGGCTTGTGGCCTGCCATGCGTGGGATATCGCGGGCGCATTGCATGCTGGATGTGCCGCCGCCTTCGTAGCGCGCCCTGGCATGGTCTTTGATCGACTGGTTCCCCAGCCAGACATAGTAGGCATCGACCTGCGTGACATCGCCGAACAAATCGTGCGTGCGGAACAGAGCGACAGCCCACCGCACTCATAACGAGGCGGACAGATCGTGCCTGAGAATGTGGGCGAGAGCGGAGTGCGAGAGGTGATATGTTGGGGGAAATCCTGCGCGCGATGTGCTGCTTCCTGTGAGTAGTGCGCTTCCTTGTGGCCTATGCCGGCTTGCGGCGCTTCACACTGGAGAGAGGGATATCGCTACGAGCAGACCGCCGCTTGGACTCGACCGTCTCCGCGAGTCGCCAGCATTGACCACGGCTCGCCAGGCATTTTTCCTGCTCCTCAAACGTCTCAGGGGGCGTGTTGAGCAAGCAAAATACCTGATACATCGGCTCGCCCGCATCCGTATCACTCTGCGGAAACCACCGCTCGCGATAGTTCGGGCAGCCGCTGCGGTGCCGCCGCCAGTTCATGCTCTCACTCGGATGCTCATGTAGCTCATGTAAGCCGTAGGTCACGAGACGCTCGCCTCTCTATCTGCTGATGGCTTCCATATGTGTCATGTCCGGTCGCGTAAAACAATGCCGACGCATTGTCCCTGGGCGATTGCGCCGAGCCGCTTCGAATCGCGCACTTCCCTGCCGATTCGTGCGGTAGACGTGCCCATTATAGGCTGTGCGCGATACACACCGCAAGGGAATATACTGCATACTAGGTTGTACAATGTGGACATCCTATCACACATGGTATCTCCTGTGCGTATACACCACAGGATCGTCCGCCGGAGGCGCATCTAAAGCTCCTCTTTGCTACACCATAGAGAACAAACGAAAGGACACACGTAATGGCCGTTCCAGAGGGACCCATGGCTACGCCGCAGCCGCAAGGCGAACAGTCGCCCCAACCTATGCAGCCGATACCAACAGTGCCGCCGCCGCCGCACTATCCCATTCCATATAACAACCATCCCAACGAGCCCATGAGCGGCTATCCATCTCTGCCTCAGGGTGGTTTCGCTCCCGCTCATCCTTTCGTCGCCCCGGAAACACTCGATCCACATTTTGGTCGTGTCGGACGCGTCCCCTGGACCCTTCGCCAGACGTTGCTTGGCACTGCCATCACTATCGTGCCGTGGTTAGCCTTCATCGCCGCCACGTCACTGCTCTCCACAGGCTCCAGCACTGCGCTCAAGCCCGTTCCCCGGCCGCTCGATCTCGTCGCTGGCGTTATCGCCTTTCTCTTCACCTGCATTGCTGAGGGCGTTTTTCTGCTGGCGCCGCTCTATCACGCCGTCTGGCGTCGCCCCCCCGGCATGACCGCTCGCGACGGCTTCCGTGCGCTAGGCTTCCGCAGGACCGCATTCTGGCCTGCTGCTAGCTTGATCGTGGGCTCCATCGTCGTCTCGTTCGCGCTCGAGATTCTCTATGGCATCATCGTTCAGCAACTCAATCTCCCGCTGCAAACCAACGCCGATCGCCTGACCCAACAGGCGCACTACGCCCCGTTCACTATCTTCTTTACTCTGCTGGCTGCTGTCGTCATCGCGCCGATCTGCGAGGAAGTCTTTTTCCGCGGCTACCTCTTCGGTGGACTCCTCCGCGGCATGAACGTCTGGCTGGCGACAATCGTCTCAGCGCTGCTCTTCACGCTTGTGCATGGCGATATCGGCTCGGCGGTGCCACTCCTCGTCATCGGCCTGATTCTGCCCGTCCTGCGCTGGCGCACGGGTTCGCTCTGGCCCGGCGTCGCCCTTCACACGGTGAATAATCTCATTGCCGCGCTTGCCGTGCTGCCGTTCATCCTGCGCTGAGCACATGTAGTGTGTGCTTGGTGCAAGAAGTCGAGTAAAACACTCTCCTGATGTGTTCAACTGCGCCGCCGAGTCGTCCATATGCTGCTATTCAGCCTCATAACTTCTGACATCGCGCGGCGCACCAATCCCTTGTGTTGTATCGTATCAGGCCGCTTTGGCGTTGCGACGCACGCTGGCGACGAACCGCAAGATGACGACGCTGATAATTGCACCAAAGACCGCTAGCACGACCTGCCCGGCGAAGCCATACTGTTCTGTGTGCAGCAGATATCCCAGCCCAAAAATGAACACAATGCCCCCGACGAGGCCAAAGAACAGATCGCCGAGGATGTTGATCCCTTTGCTTTTCATGAGCTGTCCTGTGACAAGGCCGACGACGGCGGCGGTGATTGCTAACAATGCGACACTATTGAGCGTAACGGTGACGGAGACATCGGCGAATGGCATGGCAATCTTCCTCCTCACTGGTGTGGACAACACGTATGAGCCCCACAGGAGCACTTGCTATGCCAACTTGGTTATCTGACGCCGAAAAAACAAGCCTGTTGCCACCGGCTCACCTTCCGGAGGTAACAGGCTTGTATCATGAGAGTACATGCCGAAGACGTGTCGCTGGTGTTCGAGATGCCGCGCAGGGTAAGGGACGGCATCAATAGATGAACGACACGCCTGGAGCGACATAGGCATAGCGCCAATCTACGCGGCCCCAGCCGCCGCCGTTCCACGAAAAGTTCATCTCCGAAATGATGAACCAGCCGCCGCTAAGCACCGCCTCGACATGTGCCGCGTGCCCACCGCCGCCGGCTCCCTCAACCCCCGGCTGAAATACGACCGTCGCACCTGCCACCGGCGTCGAGCCAACGCGCAGACCGTGCGAGGGCGCGTTCGCGGGCCACTGTGCCGCGTTGCCCAGACGTAGCAGTGGCTCATTCTGATGGCGATACCAGGCATACCACGTGCAAAAGCCGAAATACTGCGACCACGGATCACCGGCGTAGTCGCTCATGCCATAGCTCGGATGCCCCGGAACGGGTGTCCAGGCACCGGGCACTCCACTAGGTGGTGGGGTATAGCCGCTAGTGGGTTGCCCTGCAGTAGGCGGGGATTTCAGCGTCTGACGCTGGATGATCTTGCGCGGTGCCGGCTTTGGAGCCGCTGGCCGCTGGTGCCCGTGAAGGGCCAGCAGGGTACTGGTGTTGAGATACGAGAGCGTATCCGATCTGCCGCCTGTTGGCCACTCGCCTCCAGGATTGGACACCCACTCGGAATCATCCGAGACAAGATTGATCTGCGAGTCGACATGCCAATCGTGCGTGCAATGACCATCAAAGCCATCAGATGCGAGGTTGCTCATGTCCAGAGTAGTGAGCGTCTCGGGGGAACCGGGGATCGCCTTGGTGGGGTGTACGCTCTGTTTGAGGAGTGCCTTCATGGGGACTTGTAAGGCAAGCCTGGAGGAGTCGGCGCTGGTCTGTACACCTGTTGCGCCTGCCCGGACATTGGGAGAGGGTGGGGTGTAGAGCAAGGTTGAGGGGTCTTGCTCACTCCAGAAGCGGCAGAGCCAGCCGTCTTGCAGCTTCGTCCAACTTTGAGCCGGCGTTTGCGCCGGAGCCGAATGCGTGGTAGGGGCCACGCTGACGCCGGGGTTGAGGGTAAATCCTCCCAACAGTGCGAGCGAGAGCAAGCGCCCGCCCGACTTCCAACTAATGTTCGCTGTAAGCAAAATACTAACCTCCACTGGACAGGACCCGCGCGGCACTCATCCGCGCTTCCCGCACGCCGAAAGGGCAATCCAACCGGTGCCCATATCTGCCGGCGTGTTGCGCCGAGGTCCATTCGACGCCTACCACCCTGCGCGGCATCCCGTCATCGTTTGTGCTCACTTCATTACACTCCTGCTCATGGAACAGATGTGCTTCTGCGGCGCACCTCGAAAACTATAGCCGCCGACAGTTAAGCCGCACGCGATATGCCAGTATGCTTGGTACTATTTGGCTATACAGCACGTTTGTACAAAGAAGATTGCAACGGCATTGCATCATATTTGCGCTCATGTTTGGCCGTGAATGCTGAAATTGTACAACTTTGACGCCCCACGTTTCTCGCTTCTGTGCCGAGCGTGCAGTATCTTTATGTGCGGCTTGTCGATGCATTGCATATTGTTGAGTGTGCTGCTGGCTTTTCGCGATTTCTGCTCGTGTGACTCTAGCCCGCGATCCAGCTTTATTGGTTTCGCTCAGACTTGCATGAATAAGCGCATAACGCTATGCTCTGGTTGCCAATGATGACTTTCGGATACTGGCCATTACATGACACAACTCTTGTGTCAATGGTTTCTGTTGAGCGAAAATAGACTCAACTACAGATGCCGCGGAGATGGGCTGGCAGCGAACAGCCTCATCGGACGCGAGGCATCGTAGTTTCATGCGTAACTGAGGGAAGACGAGCGAGATGACACACGAAGCTGGCGCGACTCCTTCGACTCGCGCCTCGTATGCCGTGATCTGGGATGTGGATGGCGTCATTATCGACAGTGCGGACCAGCACCGGCGTGCCTGGAAGCAGATGGCGGAGGAGCAGGGCCTCCCCTATAGTGACGAGGCTTTTTGGGCCAGCTTTGGAATGCGCAACGCCGACGTTATTCCGCGTATGTTCGGCGTCCATGGGCCTGCCGACCGTATCACAGCGCTGGCCAACCGCAAAGAAGCAATCTATCGCCAATTGCTCGCCGCCGAGGCGACTGCTCTCCCAGGCGCGCGTGAGCTAATGGCTGCGCTGCACACCGCAGGATACCGCCAGGCGCTCGGCTCCTCCGCACCCGAAGAAAACATCCGCACCATCGTGACGCTGCTGCAACTTGCCCCATTCCTTGACGCGGTCGTCTCCGGCGAGACCGTCGTCCATGGCAA
>DASVOW010000654.1:0-4948 GCA_036383155.1 Ktedonobacterales bacterium | reverse complement strand
CTTCCGACAGGAGTTCGCGCGGGGCTGGCCCATAAGCGCCATTGCGTACGCGGGCAAAGCCTACCTCTCGCCTGCTCTCTGCACCATCCTGGATGACGAGGGGCTAGAGCTTGACGCTGTCTCGGCGGGCGAGATCGCCGCTGCCCGCGCCGCGGGCTATCCCATGGAACGTATCCACCTCCACGGTAATTTCAAGCCCGACGCCGAGCTGGCGTATGCCATAGGCAACGGTGTGGGGCGCATCGTCATCGATAGCCTCGACGAGCTGGCGCGTGTGGAGGCGCTGGCTCAAGAGCGCCAACGGCGTGTCTCTCTCTGGCTGCGTCTCTGCCCCGATGTCGCCACTGATACGCATGCCGCGATCCAGACGGGACACGCAGACTCGAAGTTTGGGCTGGATGTCGCCAGTGGCGCGGCATACGAAGCCGCTCGTCAAGCTGTCGCTTCGCCATGGCTCGATCTGATTGGGCTGCATGCCCATGCCGGCTCACACCTTTTTGACATCGCGCCCATTGCCCGCGTCATCGCCTTCCTGGGTGATATTGCCGCCGTTCTGCGTGAGCGCTTCGGGGCACACATTCGCGAGCTCAGTCCGGGCGGCGGCCTGGGAGTCGCGTATGCACCCGACCAGACATCTCCCGACGTGGCGGCATATGCGGCAACTGTGACACACGCGCTGGCCGAAGTGGTCGCGCGCTGCCGTCTGGAGCCGCCACGCCTGATCGTCGAGCCGGGCCGCGCAATCGTTGCTCGTGCCGGGGTCGCGGTCTACACCGTCGGGCCACGCAAGACTACACCTGGTGGCCTCACGTTCCTCGCGGTAGATGGCGGCATGGGTGACAATCCGCGCCCCGCCCTCTATGGCGCACGCTACTATGCGGCTCTACCCGAGCGCATCCTCGCGCCTGCGGATGAGAGGGTGCGCATCGTCGGGCGCTATTGCGAATCGGGCGACGTGCTGGTAGAGACAGTAGCGATCCCACACGCGCAGATAGGCGACATTCTGGCGATCCCTGTGAGCGGCGCCTATCACCTGCCGATGGCGAGCAACTACAATCTTGTGCCGCGCCCGGCCGTCAACTTCCTGCGCGAGGGCACGGTGCATCTCGTACGCCGACGCGAGACGCTGGATGATCTGCTGCGCCTCGACATGCAGTAAACAGTTGCGAATTCGCTGCTTTTCTTCTGTGATGAGGTGTGGTACCCTCTTGGCTATGCCTGATATCCCCCTGTCGCCTGATGTGGATGCGGACCCTCGTTCGGAGGCGATGTGTTGCTGGTGGAAGCGTGGAGGTGCGAACCCCGTATGACAATCGAGCAGTATCTGAACAATATGCAAGCATCCTTTTCGCCGGAGCTCACGCGTGGGAAACAAGCGATTCTTCAATACAATTTTGTCGGTAGCCAGATAGGTTCCTGCTATGCCATCGTCGAGGACGGCACACTCTCCCTTGGAATGGGCATACACCCCGCACCGACTACCGCTGTCACGACAGATTTTGACCTCTGGATGCGCGTCATGAGCTATCAGGAAGATCCTCTCCTCGCGTATCAAGATGGCCGGTATAGCGTCACAGGCGATATTGAAACGCTGCTCGAGTCAGATTCCTGGTTTCCCCGTCCGCAGGTCCTTTAATTGAGCGACCGCGTAATTCCTACCTATACGTGTTACACTGCATAGCGCACACAGAGGCAACGATCAACATCTGAGTGATAGTAGTATTCCTAACCGAGGATGGCATGAGCGGGGAACCTGAGCGCTCGGAAGGGCCAGCGCAGGCGAGCAAGCCGATAGGCAGGCGCGGACGTGGGTCGCGCGAGCGCCTGGACGTGCTGCTGGTGGAGCAGGGCCTGGCGCCGAGCCGCGAGCGGGCGCGGGCACTCATCATGGCACGCGAGGTGCGCGTCGATGGGCGCTTCGTCGATAAGGCTGGCACGCTCGTCCCCAGAGATGCCACGGTCGAGATCGTTGGGCCCGCCGCAGAGCTACGCTACGTCAGTCGTGGCGGCCTGAAACTGGAACGGGCGCTCGACGCCTTTGGTCTCGACCCATCCGGGCGCGTTTGCCTCGACATCGGCGCATCTACGGGAGGATTCACCGACGTGTTGCTGCGCCGGGGGGCAGCGCGCGTCTACGCCATCGATGTTGGGCGTGGCCAGATCGCGTGGACGCTGCGCACAGATCCGCGCGTTGTCGTCATGGACCGCACCAATATTCGCCATCTGACCAGCCTACCAGAGACCGCCTCCTGCGCCGTGATCGACGTCTCGTTCATCTCGTTGCGACTCGTGCTGCCCGCCGTGACCGCGCTGCTTGCCCCTGACGCATGGATCGTCGCCCTGGTGAAACCCCAGTTTGAGGCCGGGCGCGCCGAAGCGGATCGAGGCGGCGGCGTCATCTCTGATCCCGCGGTGCATCGCCGTATCCTGCGTGATCTGCTGACCGTCATAGAGGCGCCGGCTCTAGAACAAGCCGGAGATGAGAAGCGCGATGCGGGTGATCGTGCGCCGCGCGATAGCTGGCCCGCCAGACTGCGGCTCACCGCACGAGGGCTCGTCGTCTCGCCCATTACTGGACGCGATGGCAACCACGAGTATCTGCTCTGGCTCCAAGTGGTCGAGCGTACATCCTCCGCGACAGGCCCGGCAGGCGCAACAGATAGCACCATTGGCGAAGCAGAGATCGAGGCGGCACTGGCAGAGGCGTTTCGCGGGGCGACTCAGCACGCGCAACAGTAAGCAACAAGTATAACGGCAGAACGGCAACACGATGGTGTGGGGCTTGCACGTTGTCAGCACAGAGAGGCCAGCAGGCGCGGAACAGCCGCCAGCATGTGGCAGCGTGGAACACCTACACACCATTCTTAGGGAGGCATCTTATGCAGTATGTGGTCGGCGTCGACGGCGGTGGAACCAAGACCGCCGCTGTGGTGCTGAGCGAGGATCTGGCTGTGGTCAGCAGCGGGATCGGTGGACCGGCAAATTACCGATCTGTGGGTATTGCTTCCGCGAGCGCCAATATCGCAGACGCCATCAGCAAGGCGGTGCGCGACGCCGACATTGCCTTGAGCGATGTCTCCGTCATCTGCATGTGTCTCGCCGGGTTCGACACCGATCTCGATCTGCCTGTGCCGCAGGGTGCAATCCGCTTGCTCGACTATGCAGGGCCAGTCCTGATGGAGAACGATGTTGTCGGCGCATGGGCTGGAGCGACCGAGGCGCAGGCCGGCGTCGTGATCATCGCGGGCACCGGTTCGACCGGCCTCGGCATGAATAGCCGCAGCGAGCTATGGCGCACCGATGGCTGGGACTACATCCTTGGTGATAGTGGGAGTGGGTATCAAATCGGGCAAGCTGGTATTCGTGCGGCGATGCAGGCGTTCGACGGTAGAGTTGCGCCAACATTGCTCGCTCGCGAGCTGAAACACGCCTATGGTGTCGACGACGCCGAGGCGATGCGACGACTCGTGGATAGCACGACCTTTGGCAAGCTCGAGATCGCCTCGTTCGCCTCCCATGTCGCGAGAGCGGCAGCCGACGGCGACCCAAGCGCACAGCGCATCCTCGCGCACGCTGGTGAGGAGCTGGCCGCACAGGCTATGGCTATCATCACGCGGCTTGGCATGGAGGATGACGAGTTCCCGGTCTCGACTGTCGGCAGTGTGTTCAAGGCTACTCCCTGGGTTACGGATCCATTCCATCTCGGTATCATGCGTGTCGCGCCGCGTGTCACATTCCGCCCGCCGGTCCATCCACCTGAGATAGGCGCCGCAATTCTGGGGCTGCGCCGGCTTCGCGAAGGGGATATCGGCTCGTGGACACTCGGGACTGGCAGGCGCCGCATTCAGCGCAGCCTGACAGTAGAAGAAGTCGGGCATCTCTAGCCCCAGGCCACCGGGAGGGTACGTGTGCCTATGGCCGGAATGGCCACCACACCTGCGACCACCACGCGCTTTGTCCTCGCGCGCCATGGCGAGGCGCAGGGAAATCGCGAGATGCGCTATCTCGGCACAACTGACGTTCCGCTCACGCCACGCGGCGAAGCGCAGGCACGCCAGCTTGCCGAGGCAGTGCGTCCCTTTCGTCCCGGCGCGCTCTACAGCAGCGCGCTCAGGCGAGCGCGAGCAACGGCAGAGGAGATAGGCGCGCTCCTGCACCTGGAC
Source organism: Ktedonobacterales bacterium (assembly GCA_036383155.1). Taxonomy (GTDB): domain Bacteria; phylum Chloroflexota; class Ktedonobacteria; order Ktedonobacterales; family JADMIN01; genus DASVOW01. The sequence continues at coordinate 785 of DASVOW010000654.1, read as the reverse complement.
GTAGTGGTCAGTGACGATCTGCGAGAGCAAGACTTCGGCGTATGGGAAGACCGCTCGCGCGCCGAAGTGCAGGCGAGTGATCCTGAGCGCCTGGCAGCCTGGGAGGCTGGCGCAGACGTCGCTCCTCCCGCAGGCGAAAGCCTGGCAGCCACACGCGAACGGGTCGTCGCCTGCGCTGATCTGCTCGCCGCCCGCCACCCAGGAGAGACGGTCGTCCTCGCCAGTCACGTCGGGCCGATCAAGGCGCTCGTCTGCGTAGCGCTCACCCTTCCAGCCAGCGGCGCACACCGTATGTGGCTCGACCCGGCGAGCATATGCGTCATCGATTGGAATCGCTCCCCGGATACCTCCTCTGGCATATTGCGCGTGTTCAATGCCATCGCACACCTCGATCCGCCAGTTCGCTGGCTCGGTTGAGCCATTGGCTACAGGAATAGTACACCTCCCCACTGGCATAGGCCATGCGATTTGCTTGTTGTGAGTCGTTACAGGTTGCGCGAAGGCGAAGGGGGTGGCACGATGGCGAAGCCAAAGGGCAAAGCGGCGAAGCTACTGGAGGCGTATGCAAGCGGCGAGCGCGAGTTCAGCAAGTGGAAACTCAAAGGCGCCGAGCTGACAGGGGCGTATCTGGTGGGAGCAGTACTGGAGAAGGCAGATCTCACCGAAGCGCATCTGGGGCAGGCACGGCTCAGCAGTGCGGACCTGCGTGGCGCGAAGTTGGATCGCGCTTATCTCGTTCAGGCAGACCTGGAGAATGCTAACCTGGAAGACGCCAGCATTACGAA
>DASVOW010000653.1:0-2713 GCA_036383155.1 Ktedonobacterales bacterium | reverse complement strand
CGCTCACCGCGCTCGGCCAGCCAGCCGCAACCTCCCGCAGCATACCGACCGCCGAGCAGATCTGCCCTGGCGTGCAATACCCGCACTGGAAAGCGTCATGCGCCACAAACGCCTGCTGCAGCGGATGCAGCGACTCACCGTCCGCCAGCCCCTCGATCGTCACGATCTCCGCGTCCTGATGCGCGACGGCGAGCGCCAGGCAACTGTTCACGCGCCGCCCGTCGAGCAGGATCGTGCACGCGCCGCACTGGCCGTGATCGCAGCCCTTCTTTGGCCCGGTGACGCCCAACCGCTCGCGCAGCGCGTCCAGCAGCGACGTCCGCGTATCCACGCGCAACCGGCGCACCGTTCCGTTCACGCGCAGGCTGATTTCGAGTTCCATATATCCTTCCCGCCTGGACGAGATACCTCGACTTCCTGTGCCTGACGTTCCTCAGGGCAACCAATTTTGCCGTTCCAACACGTTCACGCGTTGCCACGCTCCTTGCATTGGTTCGCAAGGGTCCCGCAGGCGCTATTCCAGCATGATGCGCCGTTCGGTCAACGTGTCGTCACCCTGGCGACGTTGCCGCACGATGCGTACCACTCGCAGGCGCGGCTCCCTGGTATTAGGCCCTTGGAGCGGATTACATACAAGTGGCTTAACATGATACAATAGAGATGATAGTGAGACTCATTCTCACTTTGAGGATGAGGAGAGGCATGCATCATGAAACAAGAACAACACAGGGCGGTGCGTCCCCTCGTCGACGATGTGGCGGAGCCTGCGCAAATAGCTCAACGAGTGCGGCGACATGACGAAGCAGTGCTGCAGGCGTTGCGCGACGCGCGAACGCATCCCACCGCTGCCGCTCTCTACGATGAGGTGCGCCGGGCGCATCCACGCATTGGCCGCGCCACCGTTTATCGGGCGTTGCAGCGGCTGGAGGAGGCGGGGCTTGCCGTCGAGGTGGGGCGCGACAGCTTTGGTCGGCACTACGATGCGCGTGTAGAGCGGCACGATCATGCGGTCTGCTCGACATGCGGCAAGGTGATCGATCTGCTGGACGTGCGCTCGCTGCCCGACGAAACACTGGCGCCGCTGATGGAAATCGCCCGCCAGGCGGGGTTTGCCGCCGGGACGTACGAGATCCGTCTCTATGGGCGCTGCGCCACGTGCCAGGGGCTGGCGTCTGACGGCGAGCGGCGGCATGACTAGCGGCCCAGGCGGATAACAACAAACCGAAGACGCCGCAGTTGTGCGGCTCAAGAACATTGCGATAATTCATTTAGTACGCTGTGAAAGGGTATAGATAGATGGGCGAGTTACGCCAGAGTGAGGTATCCAGCAGCGCCGAGACGAATGATGGACACGTGGCGAATGTGGCGGGCGGCGCGAACGGCACCACGCCGAATAGCAACCCGCAGAGGGAGCTCGTCGCGGCGCTGCAACAGAACTGGAAGCGCGAGCGCGAGGGAGCGCGCACCTACCGCGACCTGGCCGCGCATGAGCATGACAGTAACAAACGCGCGATCCTGGAGCGGCTGGCGCAGGCTGAGGAGCACCATGCCGAGAAGTGGGAGCGCAAGCTTGCCGAGCTAGGCGCCGCTCCCCCGCCGCTGCACTTCGGCTGGCGCGACAAGCTGCAGGCGTGGGTACGGCGCGGCATCGGCACCGAGGCGGCCCTGCGGCAAATGGAAGCCGCCGAAGACGTGGACATCGCGCGCTACGAGGCGCACGCCAAAGCGGTGAGCGATGAAGACGCCTCGCGCATGCTGCGCGAGGTGCGCCGCGAAGAGGAAGCGCACGGCAGGGTGATCCGCGACATGATCGGCCCGAACGCCGAGCCGCAGGGCGTGCTCGACGTATTACTTCGGCGCGAGCACTGGCATAAGCGTGGTGGCGGCTGGATCGGCGACGCGATCTACGGTGCGAACGACGGGCTGGGTGCTGTCTTTGGCATCGTCAGCGGCGTCGCGGGCGCAACGGCGGGCAGTAGCCAGACCGTGCTGATCGCGGGGCTTGCGGGTATGCTTGCCAGCGCGCTCTCGATGGGCTCAGGGGCATACCTCGCCACCAAGAGCGAGCGCGAGATCCACCAGGCGGAGATTGACCGAGAGCGCAAGGAATTCGAGGAAGATCCCGAGTCGGAGCGCGAGGAGATGGAGCTGTTCTACCAGCTCAAGGGCTTCACCGAGGAGGAGTCGCGAACGCTGGTCGAGCGCCTCATTGCGCGGCCTGAGCAGTTCGTGACGATGATGGCGCATGAGGAATTGGGCATCTCTGAGGAGACATTCCCGAATCCGGCGCTGTCGGCGCTCTCGGCAGCCATCTCGACCGGCATCGGTGCCTTCATCCCGATCATCCCATTCTTCTTCCTCTCCGGGTTGGCGGCGGTAATCTGGGCTGCCGTCATCAGCCTCGCCGCGCACTTCGCCGTCGGCGCGGCAAAGACCCTCGTGACAGGGCGCTCGGTCTGGGCCAGCGGCACCGAGATGACCGTCGTGGGCGCTATCGAGGCGGCCATCACCTACGGTCTGGGCTTGCTGTTCCATGCCGCCGGCGCATAGCCACCCACACTTTCCTCGCGAGGGAAGGAGCCGCGCGAGGGATAGTCAGTGACTGCCGATCGCTTCTGCTAGAGATCCACGCCTGCCGGATCAAGGCATCTGCCATCATGTCATGGAGAGGGAGAAGGAGATCATGGCTCAGGCTGAGCGCGACGAGGGCACG
>DASVOW010000652.1:0-2154 GCA_036383155.1 Ktedonobacterales bacterium | reverse complement strand
GGTGGCCTTGCGCGTTTCTCGCTGCGCGCGATTGCTACCATCATAGGCCTCGTCGGCGCAGTCCTTGCTCTCGTCGTTGTACTGCTCTACAACGTGTTCAACGCATTGGGAAAGGTTGCCGGCGTCACGAATGATACTGCTCACTTCTTCTGGGGCTTGTTTATCGTGTTGTTCGCCGCAGTCGGTGCGTTCCTGGCGCCGATCCTTCCCATTCTCGCGGCGATCATGCTCCTGGTGGCAGGCATCGCGCTCTTCTTCGTCGTGGGGTGGTGGGCTCTGATTGCCTCGCCCCTGTTCATAATCGCGGCCCTCTTGACCTTCAGCAACAAGAGGGTAAATGTGCCAGGAGCAGGTTAAATGAGGCGTAGTTGTACCTCTGCTTTAGGCCAGAGGTACAACACTGCACTTACTCATCCTGGAGTCTGATGCACCTCTCCACATGGTGAGGCCAGCACTAGTCCTGTAAACTCTTCGTCTGCACAGGGTATCTCTGTTGTCCTCCTCCTATAGTGTGGATAAGCCTGTACGAGGGCGGCACGTGCTCTCAATCCCGAAGGCTTGGCCTCCAGCAGCGCCTGATAGGGCTATCCAGAGCGCAAGTAGGAGCAAACAAGTAGGAGCAAATGGGAGGAATGACATGTCGAACATGGCGAATCCAGACGGGATGAATCAAGCAAGCGCAAGGGCGCGGGCAACTGCGGGCCCATCCGTGATTCGGCGGCCCGGAGTCGTTACATTCGCCGCGATCATGCTCTTCATTCTTGGTGGCTTTGAGGCCGTCTGGGCGATCGTGGAGTTCGCCAACGCCGCTTGGATCGCTGGTACTACCTACGGCACATTTGGGGGCACCCTCTGGCTGTGGGCCATTCTAGATTTGGTGTTCGCGGCGCTGGCGTTCTATGCGGGCTACGACATACTCCGGGGCGGCTCCTTTGGGCAGTTCTTCGGCATTGGCATCGCGGCCTTCAGCGCCTTCCGGTGGTTCTTCTATATACCGGCGGCGCCCTTCATGGCTGTGGTCATCATTGCCATCGACCTGATCGTCATCTATGGACTCACCGCACATTCGGATTACTTCGACCAAGCTTCGGCTATGTAATCGACCACACGTCTATGGGTAGTGCGGTTAGCGTCGAATTCAAGCGCTGCTGTGCGGGTCACTAGTAGGAGGCAGTAGAGTAGGCCAACGGTGTCGCGATCGCCTATGGAGTAAGGCGGCCTGAGGATCTGGCCGCGTCAGGCACAAACCGCGCAACCGGTTCGGCCGCCCCTAAACACGTTGAAACAAGGACAGACGTACTGACGTATCAGCAGGTACTTGCCCCGAAGGAGTCAGCAGCCGGCACTCTAATATGCCTTCAGCCCGACTCCCTCCTGGCCACATGTTCGTTTCCGTCTTACTCGACGGAAAGTAGTCTGTGTGTGGGTGTAGTGAGGGTGCAAAGGTGCACGGGATAGAAACTCCGGTTCGTGGCTCCATTAGGAGCATAACGAGCCACTCAGGAGCGTGAGGCGCTCACTGCTGCAGATACACCGCGAGCCCAGCATGCGGTGCGCGATGGGCCCAGAGGCTGGAATTCACGAGGAGGTTGCACGCTATGGATCGCTTTCCACCAATTGCTGATCATGGCTTGATTGGTGATTTGCAGACGGCGGCGCTTGTGACGACGGATGGCACGATTGACTGGTTCTGCTGCCCGCGCTTCGACTCGCCGAGCGTCTTCGCCGCGTTGCTCGATCGCAGGCGTGGCGGGTATTTCCGAATCGCCCCGGATGGAACTGAGTACGTCACAAAACAACTGTACTTCCCTGCTTCAGCTGTGCTCATCACGCGGTTCATGGCCGCCGATGGCGTAGGTGAAGTGATCGACTTCATGCCGATCAATCAGCCGGAGCGGGCCACCGATCAGCACCACTTGGTCCGTCTCGTACGGGTCGTGCGTGGCACCATGCGGTTCAGCCTGGAATGCGCACCGCGCTTTGACTATGGGCGCCAGCAGCACGACCTGACGGTGGCCGGAAAGGGAGCAATCTTCCATACCCCCGCGCTTTCGCTGACCATGCACGTCGATACGACTCCAGGCGCCGACCCAATCGCGCTTTCACGCAGCGAGAACGACCTCTACGCCTCGTTCACCCTGCGGCAGGGGCAGA
>DASVOW010000651.1:0-3330 GCA_036383155.1 Ktedonobacterales bacterium | reverse complement strand
TGGCGGGCCGTCTCTGCCCCGCGAGAGCGAGCGACGGCATGAGAGGAGACAGCAGACAATGCCTGCAGCAAATCGAGACAGCACAGCCACCACCCTTCCCTACGGAGCCAGCGCCACCGAGCGCGAGAAGTCGCTTGAGCTGACGGTATCGCAGATCGAGCGACGCTTTGGCAAAGGCGCAATCATGAAACTGGGCGAGCATCGCGCACACGTCAAGGTAGAGAGCATTCCCACGGGCGCGATTGCGCTCGATCTGGCGCTTGGCACCGGGGGCATTCCACGCGGGCGCATCACCGAGATCTACGGCCCTGAAAGCTCTGGTAAGACAACGCTTTGCCAGCACATCATCGCCAGCGCGCAACGGCGCGGTGGTGTCTGCGCCATCGTCGACGCCGAGCACGCGCTCGATCCGTCATATGCCGAGCGCTGTGGTGTCAACACGGAGGAGCTGCTGATCTCGCAGCCGGACACAGGCGAGCAGGCGCTTGAGATTGTCGAGATGCTGGTGCGCAGCGGCGCGGTGGATGTCGTCGTCGTAGACTCGGTGGCTGCGCTGGTGCCGCGCGCCGAGATCGACGGCGAGATGGGCGACGCGCACGTAGGCCTGCAGGCGCGTCTGATGAGCCAGGCGCTGCGCAAGTTGACCGGCGCGATCAATAACTCGAAGACGTCGGTGATCTTCACCAACCAATTGCGCGAGAAAGTCGGCATCATGTTTGGCAACCCGGAGACGACGCCGGGTGGACGCGCACTGAAGTTCTACGCTTCTGTGCGGCTCGATATCCGCCGCACGGACACGATTAAAGTCGGCACCGAGGTGATGGGCAGCCGCGCTAAGGTGAAGGTGGTCAAGAACAAGGTCGCCGCGCCGTTCCGCGTCGCCGAGTTCGACATCATGTTTAACGAGGGCATCTCGCGCGAGGGCGGTCTGATTGACATTGGCCTGGAGATGGGCATCGTCAAGAAGGCCGGCGCGTTCTTCTCCGTCGGCGATATTCGCCTGGGTCAGGGCCGCGAGAACGCCAAGGAGTATCTGCGCCAGAATCCCGATGTGGCCGAGGCCATCGAAAACCAGATTCGCGCGGCGGTGGCGCCCACCGCAATAGCAGCCGCCGACGAGGACGCCGTCGAAGAGGAGCTCTAGCCCACCGGAGCGAGCATTTCAACAAAAGGCCACGAGAGGCAGGTCGCCGATCTCGTGGCCTTTTGTTGTGTTGTTCTCGCCCTATGCTACAACGGTGATCGTGCCGCGCATGTAGCTGAGTGCGGCCATCGAAGCTCTTCGAGCCGGTGCTGCAGGGAATAAAGCCCTGACGCCAATTTTGCCAATTTCGAGGTTGCTCTGCTCCGGCAGGATATTTTCGATGCCCTGACTGCCAAACACTCCGATCAACGTCGAGCTATTGACTTGTGAGCCGACCGGTGCGGCGCCAACTGGCTGGCGTCACGCCGAGAGCACGCCTGAAAGACCGCACAAAGTACCCAGCCTCGCCATACCCGACTCTCCGGCCGACCTCCTCCACTGAGAGGTCGGTGGCGGCCAATAGGCGCCGCGCCTCCGCCATGCGACGTTCGGTGATCCATTCCAGCACCGTCCGCCCGGTCTTGCGCCGGATGACGGTGGTGAGGTGCCCCGGCGAGAGGCTCACCGCCCACGGCGATCCGCCACGACTCAGGCGCATTGTTCGCCCTCGGCCTGTTCCCCCTGCCGGAGGGCTCACCATCACCTTAGCTTCGCAGGAGCCCACGCGATTTGATTACCTCTGGAAATGGACGCGAAAACGCCTGACGGAAGGTTCTTCCGAGTCAAGGAGGTCTTCAAAGGATACCTGTTGCAGGCCCTGTTGCTCACATACGGCGAGCTCTGCACGTGTTAGGGGCCACGGCATCGTTCCCCTATCTTCATGCTGCTCTCGCCCGCGACAGATCACGAGAAGTGATCCATGGGTTGCAACACAGCGCGCTAGATTCGCCGCAGCGTGTGCTCGCAATGCTTCATCTGGCAACGATTGGAGCGTATAGGCTTCCACGATGAAGTCAAACTGCTGGCTCCACGCGGCTGGCAAGGCCAGAACATCCGCGACCGTATAGTGCACCCGTGAGCTGGGGAAGCGCTGTTGACACCACCGGATCGCCTCGGGAGAGATATCGAACGCGGTCACCGCGAAGCCATAGTGCGCCATCGCCTCGGCATCGTCGCCGAGTCCACAGCCAACGACCAGCGCGCTTCTGCCGTCACCGCTGATGTGATGACGTGCCATCCACTCTACGAGCAGCGGATTGGCCGTCAAATGAGCCCAGGGAATTGCCTCCTCATTGCCCGCCGCAGCTTGATAGAGCACATCGAACCAGCCTGTCGGGTCGCCTTTCTCCGTGAATTCCGCTGCGAGGCGCTTGAATCGTGCGCGTGCTTCTGCCTTCTCGGTATCTGTCACTACGTTTCTCCTGCTTCTCTTTCGCCATAGCTAGTCCTCACGTGCGTTGTGAGGATACCAGACGCCCGTTGTCCGTGCCCTACCCGCCTCGCCTTCCCGCTCTACGTAGGTCCACTGTTTCCATAGTAGCTCACGGCCCACCTTTCGTGCCCGCTCCGCGCGGAGCGGGCACGAAATTGGAGCAGATCTTCATTTATCGTCTTGCTCCAGGTCATCTCGTCATCCGTGGTGTGAAACGGCGACAGCTTCTCGCTTCTCATCAACCGTGGCGAGCGGGAGACGCTGCACGCCGATCCCCAGAATAAGTGTGAGCACCATCAAGCCTCCGCTCACCACGAAGACTGCCTGTGGGGACACTCCCTCAAACAGCAGTCCGCCTATCACCGGCCCGAAGATCAACGCCAGGCTGAACATCGACTGATACAGGCCAAGCATTTGGCCAGACAGCTGTTCGGGGCCCACGCGCGTCAAGAGCGATTGCAGGGTAGGCGAAATGACGCCAGTCCCAAAGGCGAAGATCACCATAAACCCGATGAACACCCACAGGTTGGGGAAGGCGAAGAAGCCAACGGCACTCACCAGCAGCAAGACGCAGCCCAGCAGCACTGCCTTGCGCTCGCCCAGGAAGCCCACCACCGGCTTAAGCAATACTAACTGCACGACTGCCGTCACCAGGCCGATCACAGTAACGAGCGCTCCAACAGCACCCACCACAATCCTTTCGGGCTGATTGGGCAGGAGCACGCGGTCGGTGTAGAGTGCCAGCGTCCCAAACAGCGCCGCCATAAACAAGCCCATCCCCAGCACTATCGCCAGGATGTGCACCACTGGGCGGTTCCCCAAGACGGTTAGCAGGGGCACCTTCTCCTGTTTCGCGGCATCGGCGCTCGCGCCG
>DASVOW010000650.1:0-4132 GCA_036383155.1 Ktedonobacterales bacterium | reverse complement strand
GGATGCTCGTCGCTATCGTGCTCGCGCCACTTCAGCCTGCGGCTCGGAGGTCATTTTCGGCGGGGGAGGCGGCGCCGAATTCTCAGCGTCTACGGCTCTCTGTGCCGCGTCCCGTCCGCGTACTCGTCCTCGTCTGCGCCGTTGTGATGTCTGGGCAATCGCCGCTTGCATGTCCACTCGTTCAAACCAACAAAAACGCCCTCGACTCAGGTGAGAAGAGGGCGTGACACGAAAGGCGCAATACGCCAGTGTCACCTCCCTCATCTTGCAAGCGCTGCGTGTATCGTCTGCTCACGCTGCGCTCACCGGAATTTGCACCTTCCCCGCCACGTCGCGGGTGGGTTGCCAGGCTTCGTCGGGCCGTTTCCCTCTGCCAGTCTGGATGAGAGTAGGTCATGCGTTGCTATGCGGTTGTTAAGCTAGATAATAAACAAAGTCAGGATTGTTTGTCAAGGGTGAATTATAGCGATGGGTCGAAGAAGCGTTGGACCGCGGCAATATCGGCCGTGCCGCTGGCGGGAGGCAATGATAGGATCACCTGACGGCCGTAGCCCTTGGTGCGGAGGCGTGTATCGAGAATTGCCAGGACGCCACGATCATCGCGCGTGCGCAGCAACCGGCCTATGCCTTGCTTGAGGCGCAGGATGGCCTGGGGGAGCACGTAGTCGCCGAACCAGTTTTCGCCAGCCTCACGCATCTGGGCCACGCGCGCTTCGTTCACGGGGTCGTCGGGCGGGTCGAAGGGCAGCTTGTCGATGGCGACGAGCGAGAGGGCTTCGCCGGCGACATCCACGCCCTCCCAGAAACTCTTGAGGCCAAAGAGGACGGCGCGCGGCAATTCGCGGAACTGGCGCACCATCTCGACGCGGCTCACATCGCGCCCCTGCACCAGCAGCGAATAGCCCTGCGTCTCCAAGAGGTCGGCGAGGATGTCGAAGACGGTGCGCAAGGCGTGCTGACTGCTGAAGAGCAGGAACGCCCGCCCTTCGGATGCCTCGACCAACAGGCGCATCTGCTCGGCAAGCTCACTTAGGTAGAGGGCATTTTCGGCGCCGAAGGCTGGCTCCCGTATGGTGGGCGACGTGTGTCCCTTAGGCTTCGTCCGCTCAGTGTGAGGCACGTAGAGCAGGGCATTGGACTTGTAGTCGAAGGCGAGCGGCAGCACGGCCTCGCGGCCGGCGGGCAGGCCCACCCGGGTGCGGAAGAAGCGGAAATCGCCGTTGACCGCGAGGGTGGCGGAGGTCGCCACGGTATTGATGCGGTCGAAGAGCTTTTCGCGCAGCAGCTCGGTCACGTCGAGCGGCGCTGCCGAGACACTGGGCTGCGGGGCGCGCCGGCCCTGGCCGCCGACCTGCTCGACGTAATACACGCGCTCCTTGGGCTGCTTGACGCCGAAGACGATGCGCAGATCTGAGGCGAGCGTGCGGGCGCGCTTGACGACTTTCTCGTAGAGCTGTTCTTCTTTGTCGTCCTGGTTGTCGGGGCGACCGAGCATCAGGCCATTGGCAACCTCTTCGATGGCTGAGGCCAGGCGCAGGCCCTCTTCCAGCGGCTGCACGAGGAGCTGGCGTCCCTTTGAGTTAGGTTGTATGACATTCTGCAGGGCGCTCCAGGCACGCACGTCGGCCTCGGTCGCCTCTTGCTGGACCTGCGGGCTGACGTGCTCGCGCACGCGGTTGAGGCTGAGCAGACTGCGGATGCGGCCCGGGGTGACGGTGGCGGTGAAAGCGCGTGTGACCTCTTCTTCGAGGTGGTGGGCCTCGTCGATGACGACGACATCACGCTCCGGAAGCAGGAAGCCGCCCATCGCCGCATCGAGCAAGAGCAGCGTGTGGTTGACGACGATGACCTGGGCTTCGCGCGAACGCTCGCGCATCTTGCGCACGTAGCAGTCGCCGTAGAAGGGGCAGGCACGCCAGGCGCATTGCTCGCTATCGGCCGCGACACGGGCGCGGGTGTCGCTTGGGAGCGATTCGGGCAGCAGGTCGAGGTCACCGTCCCAGTCGTCGGAGTCGTCGATGAGCGCCTCCATCTTGGCGAAGGCGCGATGTTTCACCAGTTGCTGGAAGTTGCGCTCTTCGGTGAGGCGGTCGAGGCAGAGGTAGTTGCCCATGCCCTTGACCAGGGCGGCGGGGAACTGCTGCACGTGCTGCTGCAGGAACGGGATGTCTTTGTAGAAGAGCTGCTCTTGCAGGGCTTTGTTGGCGGTGCTGACGAGGGCGACTTTGCCGGAGCGCACGATGGGCAATAGGTAGGCTATCGATGTGCCGGTGCCGGTGCCAGCTTCGACGACGAGGTGTTCGCCGCTCTCCAGCGCGTCCGCCACGTCACGCGCCATGGAGATCTGCGCGGGCCGGTCTTCGTATCCAGCCAGCGATTGGGAGATGACGCCGCCTTCGCGCAGATCTGCCTCGACCGTTTCGCGCAGTGTCGCCGCTTCTTCCGTCTGCATGGTCATCTCCGCGTCATCTCTGCCAGCGCACCTGGGCAATTCTGAAGGTGTTCCGTGTGTCTTGGGTGGTGGAATGGGTGTTCGTTCTGCCCTGCCAGTGTATCACAGCCGGGGTTCCTGGCGGCTGCGGTTGGGAGTAGCAGTCGGGGGAGTCGGCCTATCGTGGATGTATGGCTTTCGGTTGTTTTCTCATTGGGTTTTTGTCGGGAATTGCACATTTTCTCGTTGTTGACTCGTGCGAAGCGGGCGTTGAGAACCGCCCTGGCCTGTAGCCACTCACTGCACTCTACAGCCCGCTCCGCTCCCATTCGCTCGCGCGGTCTGTCCTTCCCAGTGTGCGGGAAAGGCGAGCGCAGGGTGAGGTTGGAGATTGCGGGCATCATTGCCGGAAGTGTTGCCGTTTTTTTTTGCCGTTTTTGCCAGCAGTCGTATTCCAGGCTTGGTGTCGATCGGGTTGCGGCGAGGATTTTTCAGGCATCTGATGGCTATCCGGTCGCCGTGTATCGCAGTGGCACTCTTGCCGTTTTTGCCGGAAGTGTTGCCGCGGGTGAAGCGGGCGGTGGACATCGCGCCTGTGGGCTCCGCTACTCTGCGCCACAAAATCGACCTTCGTGGACCGAGCTCGGATGAGTGAGGTGCCTGTTAATGAGGTCGATATCTGGGCGGAATCGTTGCCGAAATTCTTGCCGTTTTTGCCGGGATTTTGATATTGTGTTTGAGGTCGAGTGGGGTGATGGTGCAATTTTTCTGGATTCGGCTGACGTTGAGGGCCGATGTGTGCAGTTGAGCTCATTGCCGTTTTTGTTGCCGGAATTCTTGCCGATGGGAGTTGATGTGTGGCTGACCAGCCGATCGACTTTGCCGTTTTTGCCGCTGTTTCGCAGTGCGATGGTGCTATTGTCGAGCAGGCGTGTGGCATTGCCGTTTTTGCCGGAATTCTTGCCGGAATTTTTGCCGCTGGATCGGTGATCGTGTTGGCGCATCTTGAATTGCGGAATTGGTACAGGCAGGCGATGTTGTGGTGAGTGCCGGATTTGCCGGAAATGTTGCCGGAGCCGTGCGTGCTTACAGATGTGACCGCCGGAATTAGGGATCTAAGCCAATGGCGGGCGGGTGGTATTGCCGATCTTGCCGTTTTTTTGCCACTCCTGCCGGTGGTAGGAGCGATGATGCTATAGCACTGGTCGCTAGAGATGAGCCTGTTGCCGGATGTATTGCTGCTGCGATGGGTGTGTATAAGGGGTGTCACGATGGCGAGATTCCTTTCTGTTGGTGTCGCGTGCTCTCAGCCATACCTGACTGGAGTACGGAGGAGATGGGGCTTACACGTGCCAATCATTTGGGCAAAATCAGGAGCGCTATCGATGGACCTGAAGAACCTATTCATCCAGGTGTCATTATAGAACAAAAGTTTCAATTTGTCAAGGATTATTTGTGGTTCCAGGATATGAGAGTTGGATCTGCGGGCGGGGATAGGGTGAGGGTCCTGCCTCAGGCGAGCGATTGGCTTTGAGTGCGGGAGAGCCAGGTGGGTGATCGGGCGCGTTATGATGGTCCGGAAGGAGGTGAAGGAGTGTGCGCCTATGGTAGCCACATATTCGAACCGCCTCCGGCTTGCATGCGCCATCATGCTTGCCTCTGAAAGTGCAAAGGGAATCAGCGTGTCGAAGAACGCCAGCG
>DASVOW010000649.1:0-5817 GCA_036383155.1 Ktedonobacterales bacterium | reverse complement strand
TCGACAAATGCCGCACTATCGCCGGAATCCGCTGCGGCGCTGCTTCGGATTGGGATATCGCTCGATGCATATGCGTGGATATCGCTCGGCATCGCATGCGTTGTCATGTTGGTGTCGACGGTCATGGCGGTGGTGCTTTTTTGGCGGCGGAGCGATGATTGGATGGCGCTGCTGGTCGGATTATTCCTCATCATCTATACGACCAGCAATATTGGTCCGCCAGCGAATGGTCCTACATCCTCCCCCAGCGGGTTCGGCGCCTTGCTGTATGCGATCCTGTTGGGCGCACAGAATGCACCGGGGGTTGCGATTCGATTTGCTGTGTTTCTGCTATTTCCCAGTGGGCGGTTCGTGCCGCGATGGTCGCGCTGGCTCTTCGTCGTCTCTCTAGTGTGGGCGGTTGCCATTAGTGCGACGCCACAGCTCTTTGGCGGTATCCTCTTCTTTGGCTATCCGGTGTTCATCGGCGCGGTCATCGTCTGCATGATCTATCGCTACCGACATGCCTCCACACCAGTGCAACGGTTGCAGACGAAATGGGTTGTCGCCGGACTCATCGTCTCACTGCTGGCCAACCAGGCTTTTTGGAGTCTGACGAACTTTACATCGCTAGGACAGACGATCTATCCGCCACTCGCCTATGTAGGCTATCAGTTGGTGCTGCTGGTGGTGCCAGTGACGTTCTTCATCGCGATCCAGCGGTACAGGCTTTATGGGATCGATACGCTGATCAATCGCGCGCTGGTGTATGGCTCGCTCACGGCTGTGCTTACTGGGATCTATGAAACTGGGGTGCTCGGAGTACAGACGCTGGCTAATGAGTTTACTGGGAAGGCGATAGGGCAGCAGCCCATCATCGTCGTGGCGACGACGCTACTGATCGCGGCTTTGTTTCGCCCGTTGCGCGCTTTTTTGCAGTCGGCGGTTGATCGGCGCTTTTACCGGCGCAAATATGATGCAGCGAAAACGCTCGATGCGTTTAGTGCGGTGGTTCGTCACGACATGGATCTGACGGAGCTACGCGGGCACCTGCTGGAGGTGGTGGAGGAGACAATGCAGCCGGCGCATGTCTCGCTGTGGCTGGTCACAGAGGCTCATGCACATAAGGATGGCAGCTAAAGATGCGGCGGGCGTAGCGGAGAAGGAGATAACGTCCGCAGGTAAGCCAACGCTTCTCTGATGTAGTGGAGGTATACTGAATCGGCCCCCGCCTCGCATTGAGGATGGGGCCGATCTGGAGGTGGTCGCCGCCTCGCCGGTTAGCGCTGGTCGACGGGGATGAACTGGAGTCCCTGAGGTCCGGTGTATTCGGACTGCGGGCGAATCAGGCGATTGCCGATGAGTTGCTCCAGCGTGTGGGCTGTCCATCCGGCGGTGCGGCTGACGGCGAAGGTGGAGGGGAAGAGGTCGCGCGGGAGGCCGACGGAGTTGAGCACGGCGGCGGAGTAGAACTCGACGTTGGTGTAGATGCGGCGGTCGGGCTTGCGGCGGTTCAACTCCTGGATGGCGTACTCCTCGGTGCCGTAGGCGAGGGCGAAGAACTCGGGGCTGGAGGACTGGCGCGCCATCTCACGCAGGATCTCGGCACGTGGATCGGTGGTGCGGTAGACGCGATGGCCGAAGCCCATCAACTTCCTGCCTTGATCGAGCTCGTTATCGATCCAGGGCTTGATGTTGTCTACCGTCTTGATCTGGTCGAGCATGTCCATCACCAGCTCAGGTGCGCCGCCGTGGAGGGGACCCTTGAGCGCGCCAATAGCACCGACGATGCAGGAGGCAAGGTCTGATTCGGTGGAGGCGATGACGCGGGCGGTGAAGGTGGAGGCATTCATGCCGTGGTCGGCAAGGAGGACGAGATAGGTGTCGAGGCTCTTAACGTGATTCTCGGAGGGGACTTCGCCTGTGAGCATGTAGAGATAGTTGGCGGCATGGCCGAGGTCAGGGCGCGGGGCGACGAGGTCGCGGCCATTGCGCAGGCGATTGAAGCCGGCGACGATGGTGGGCATGAGTGCGGTTAACTGGATAGCCTGCTCGGGGGTGGGCTTTCCACCGATGGGCAGCGTGGCACCTGCAGCGGAGACGACGGTACGCAGGGCATCCATCGGGACGGTGTCGCGGGGAAGCGCACGGAGGGCGGTGACAGCAGCCTCAGGCAACTCGCGGTTTGCGCGGAGCTGTGACTGCAGTGTGTTTAACTCGGCACGATTGGGCAGGCGCCCATTCCAAAGCAGGAAACAGACCTCTTCATAGGAGGCCCTGGATGCAAGCTGGCTGATCTCGTAGCCGCGATAGACAAGTCTACCTTCTTCGCCGAAGACGTGGCCAATGTTGGTGGAACTGACCACCACGCCATCCAGCCCCTTTGCTGTGGACATCGTCGTACTCCTTGTCTTATTGTGTTGTGAACTGCAGCGCGTTTCGATGTACTCGTCACTTGTGGACGAGAGGAAAGAGTGTCGGAGGAACGATTGTAGGCGAACGTCTGGACGCGACAAGACGTCTGTTGGTGATAATATTACCTTGATTTATATTGATTTGTCTAGACCCTGTTCGAAAGCTGTTTACCATGGGCTAGAATCAGTGTAGAGCGAAGGTGGGAATGACTCTTGCGACAACCGACCTGAGCACGCGCTCTTGCTCAGATTCCACATCCAGCGCTATTCTATGGCGTTCTAGAAGGGCTCATAACAGGGGCTAGTGCTCGTTAGTGCTCATATTGACTGAGGGCATGCGACGCTTTATACTCGCGAGTGAGCACAGCGATAGCCGCGAGGCGCTGACGCCCGCGGAGCGATGGAGAGGCCAACATGATTGTGATGGACGGCCAGGAATTCATGACGGCTCAGGAGGCCTGCACGACGCTGGGCATCAAGCCTGCGACCCTCTATGCCTATGTGAGCCGGGGTCTTCTCGCCAGTTATCGCCAGGGAATCAAGCGGATGCGCCTCTACCGCCGCGAGGATGTGGAGCGATTGCTGCGGCTGCGCGGTCCGGACGAGCATGAGCCGCACGTCGAGGATGATGACGAAAGCGTCGATGCCGATGAGGATACACGCGAATGGATTCCATACGTGTGACCGCTCAATATGTTGATTGTGACCGCTCAATATGTTGATTGCCTCGATAGGTTGATGTGTTGATAGGTAAAGACAGCACGGGAAGATGTGGACTGGCAGGTTGGCTGGCTCCTTGTGTATACTGTAGCTCGACCGATTGACGCTTGCGGACGGCGCGAGATATAGTGACGGATACGCCTCTAGACGGGCGTTGATGCGCGGTGTCATGGCTCGTTGCCGAACGCGGCAGGGTCGCAGAGGATCCGGCAGTGCAAGAAGACAGTCATATCAGTGCTGAGCAGTATGTTACGTTTCCCAGCGGGGGGCGCCCGGCATTGCTGCTCGAAGGCAGACTCACACGCCCGCGTGATCTGACCGTCGGAGACCGGCGCGCGGGGGTGGTGCTCTGCCATCCACAACCGGCGACAAGCTCGATGGTGGACGGGCTTGTGCAGCAGCTCGCGCAGGATCTCGGGCAGGCTGGCATGGTGGTCCTGCGGTTTAATTTTCGCGGCGTAGGAGAGAGCCAGGGGCAGCAGACAGATGGACGGCTGGAACCGCTGGATATCGCCGGCGCGGTGGAGTTTCTGCTGGCGCAGCCGGAGGTGAACCCTCAGAAAGTCTGCCTGATCGGCCATGCCTTTGGCGCGTATATGGCGCTTGCCTACGCCGAGCATGACTCCCGCGTGCGCACCGTGGTGGCAGTCAGCCCGCCGGTGTTCCGAATTACGCCAGAGCTTGGCGCTTTTGACCGACCAAAGTTGATCGTAACGGGGGAGTACGATGAGGTCTCGCCCCGGCACAAGCTGGAGCCGTGGCTCGAACGCATCCCCGCGCGTGGGCTGCACGTCATCTCGGGGGCGCGGCATCTGATGCGAGGTTACGAGGGGGTGGCCTCGGCGAATGTGGTGAAGTATGTAGCGCGCTGGGCAACGACGCCCGGGATGTGACATGCTTCATGTTTATGAAGGTTGTCAACCACGAGTGGGGCGAGAACGCACGTGCCAATACAAACGCAAAATCCGCTGGTGGTGCAGAGCGACCGCACCTTATTGCTCGAGGCGGACCATCCGCTCTATGCGGAGGCCCGAGATGCCCTCGCGCAGTTTGCCGAGCTGGAAAAGTCGCCGGAGCACATCCATACCTATCGCTTGACTCCGCTCTCGCTGTGGAATGCGGCGGCGGGCGGCCTGACGGCGGCGATGGTCGTCGAGATGCTGGAGCGGTTCAGCAAGTATGAGCTGCCGCCCAACGTCGTGAGCGACGTGCGCGACTACATCGGGCGCTATGGACGTATCAAGCTGTTCCGTGAGGACGGTGGGCTGGTGCTGCGCTCGGATGACGCTGTGCTTATCGCCGAGATTACCCGGCAGAAGCGCATGCAGCCGTATATTCTGGCGCAGCGCGATGGGCTCAGCCTGAATGTCGATCCGGCGCGGCGTGGCCACGTAAAACAGGCGCTGGTCTCTATTGGATACCCGGCGGAGGACCTGGCGGGCTATACCGAGGGCGAGCCGTTGGCGTTTGGACTGCGCGAGACGGCGCTCAGTGGCAATCCGTTCACGATGCGCGAGTATCAAGGGGATGCGGTAGCGGCGTTTCATGCCGACGGGACGGCGCGCGGCGGCAGCGGCGTGGTGGTGTTGCCGTGTGGGGCCGGGAAAACGATTGTGGGCATCGGTGCGATGGCGGCGGTGCAGAAGGCGACGCTGGTGCTGTCGCCGAATACGGTAGCCGTGCGCCAGTGGATCGCAGAGCTGCTGGACAAGACGACGCTGACGGCTGATCAGGTCGGTGAATATACCGGCGAGCGCAAGGATATTCGCCCGGTGACGGTGACGACGTATCAGATTCTGACATATCGCCCGAGTGAGGATGGAGAGTTTCCGCATTTCGGGCTGGTGACGGGCCACAACTGGGGATTGATCGTCTATGACGAGGTTCACTTGCTGCCCGCGCCCGTATTTCGGCTGACGGCTGAGATTCAGGCACGGCGCCGGCTCGGCTTGACGGCGACGCTGGTGCGCGAGGATGGGCGTGAGGCGGATGTCTTTGGGCTGATCGGGCCGAAGCGCTTCGACGTGCCGTGGCGTGAGCTGGAGCGTCAGGGGTGGATCGCAACGGCAGAGTGTCATGAGATTCGAGTGGCGCTGCCGGACGATCAGCGGATGCCATATGCGCTGTCGGAGGAGCGCGAGAAGTATCGCATGGCGGCGGAGAATCCGGTCAAGATGCAGGTGGTGCAGGAATTGGTCTCGCAGCACGCGGAGGATCAGGTGTTGATCATCGGCCAGTACCTCGACCAGCTCAAGTACCTTTCTGAATTGCTCGACGCGCCCTTGCTCAGCGGGCGGACCAGTAATGCGCAGCGGGAGAAGTATTACGACCAGTTCCGCCGTGGTGAGCTGAAGCGGCTGGTGGTGAGCAAGGTGGCGAACTTTGCCATCGATCTGCCTGACGCGAATGTGGCAATCCAGGTCTCGGGGACGTTTGGCTCGCGGCAGGAGGAGGCACAGCGGTTGGGGCGCATCTTGCGGCCCAAGTCAGATGGGCGGCCGGCGCATTTCTACACCATCGTGACACGCGATACGCGCGATCAGGATTTCTCGGCGAATCGCCAGCTCTTCCTGACGGAGCAGGGGTACCGGTATACCATCGAAGATGCCGAGACAGCGGGCTTGCTCGTCGAGCCTGCCAATGGCAACGGGCGCGGGCGTCGCTCGCATGCGAGCACAACGGCGCAGGTGGTGTATTCGTCTAC
>DASVOW010000648.1:0-2769 GCA_036383155.1 Ktedonobacterales bacterium | reverse complement strand
GGCATGTACAATTTTCAAAGCGGGCGATCATGTTTGCCGTGTTACGATTGGTTGTCGCGAGCGCCGTCCGTGACTGGCGTGTATAGGACTTTAGTACCTGATAGAATTGCCACTCTCGGACCTTTGCGCATTGGGGTGTGCATGTTGTATTGTAATGCGCGAGTCCCGAATAATTGGGGATTTGCGCGAGTCGCTCATCTGGAGTGAACACGGAGTTGGCGTTTTCGCGTCAAGCAATGTGGCGTTCAGCCCGTCGAACATTTGTCTTTTCGCGGAATACCATGTATACTCGCGCATGAAAGAGCGTTTGCTCAGGGCGCCTGGGGCCGCATCTTCAGCGCCCCTGGAGCCTCTGGGCTAGCTAGTGGCGGACGTCGTGAGTGACGTTCGTCTTGAACACGAGGAGGCCAAGCACATGCCAGTAGGTCGACAGGATCTGATCAAGATGGTGGCAGCCAAGGCGAACAAGAGCGCCAAGGAGACCACCGAGTTCGTCAACGCCACGCTGGACTCGATCAAGGAGACGCTCGAGACGGGCGAGACGGTGCGCCTCGTTGGGTTCGGGGTCTTCTCCGTTAAGGACACCGCCGAGAGCGTGCGCGTGAATCCGCAGACACGTGAGAAGATCAACGTTCCTGCCCGCAAGCGTGTGAAGTTCACCGCAGGTAAAGAGCTGAACGACGCCGTGGCGAAGGTTCCGGCAGCGAAACCGGCTGCTGCACAGGCGAAGAAAAAGTAAGCTCGCTCTCGCGAGTTTCCTGCGACGAGGCCCGGAGGCTGCTCCTCTGGGCCTCGTGCTATTGTCTGGGGTGCTGGCGGATCGAGCGGCTATTGGAACCACGGCATGTAGCTGCATAGCCCCGGCAAGTGGGGTATGCTGCTTGCTGGTCACGTGACTATGGCAAGAGTCTACTGGAATTGAGGAAGGTTCGTGTCAATAACGCGCTGGAGTGTTGAGCCGTCGTTGCCCTACGAGATGCTGTGTTTCCTGAATGTGCTCACAAGCGATCCGTTCTACACGACGCGGTACGAGGCCGAATATGAGCACTGGCGGGAACTAATGCCAGCGAATGTGACCTCAGCTGTCGCTACTATCAAGCGTGTGCTCAAAGATGAGCGCCAGACGATCATCTCGGCCAAGCTGTGCAACATCTTTTCTGCGCTGCCACATCTGACAGTGGGCACGCTGCGACACGTGCTCAGCAATCGAGGCGTGCTATTCGAGGCCTACTGCCAGTCACCCTACTATACGGAAGAGGACTGGCAGGCAGTCGAGCTGATTTGGGACGACGTGCGGACAGTGCTGACCTTTTTGGAGATGCAGGACTTCGTAGGCTACTGGGAGCGTGTGGCTGGCGCGGCGGTGAGCGAGTGTATCGAGCGCTTGACAGTGGAGGCGCCAGCATATGATATCGTCCCAGAGGTTGAGGCACGTCTGGGCTTCCAGCTTCCTTCGCCGGAGATCACGGTCTACGTCGTCTACTTCACACAGCCGCATGGCATGAAGCTCGTCGGGCCGCGCTTCATCACCAGCCCGCGCTGGCCGCTCGATGTCACGCTGAGAACCGCTATCCATGAGATGATGCATCCACCATTTCCGGCGCGCGATGACGCAGAACTCAATGACCTCATTGCAGGGCTGACACAAGACGCATTTCTGATGAATCGCTTTGAAGGGCATAACCCCAGCTTTGGCTATAACACACTGGTTGGCCTCATCGAAGAAGATTGCGTACAGGCGCTCGACCAGATCATCAGCGAGCGCTTTGGGGTGGGTCGTGACCCGTCCACTCGATGGCAAGCGAGCGACGACGGCCTGCACGTCTTTGCTGTCGCTCTCTATGCTTTGATGCGGCAGGAGCCAGCCGACGCTCGCTGGCCCACCTTCCGTGACTATCTTGTCAATGCGCTTAGAACAACGCTCCGGCCAGGTCGCATCGAGGCTCTTTATCGGCAAGTCGCTGAGGCGTGAAGGCTGTGTGCGATCTCCTATGCCAACGTGTATCAAGGGGAGCGTTGCTCATCGTGCGCTTGCGGTAGATACACCTTTACAGAAAAGGAGTGCATGCTATGCCAATCCTGCCTTATCGGGGAGTCTGGCCGACCATTGCGCCTGATGCGTTTATCGCGCCGACGGCGGTGGTGGCGGGTGACGTGGTGATCGCGTCGGGCGCGAGCGTATGGTTTGGCGCGGTGGTGCGGGGGGATGCGGCGCCCATTCGCATTGGCGAGCGCACGAATATTCAGGACAATTGTGTGCTGCACGCCGATGAGGGCTCGCCGTGTGTAATCGGCGCCGATTGTTCTTTGGGGCATGGGGCGATTGTGCATGGCGCGGTGTTGGGTGACCGCGTATTGGTTGGCATGCACGCGACGGTGCTCAATGGAGCCCACGTCGGGGATGGCTGCGTCGTCGCGGCGGGCGCGCTTGTCGCCGAGGGCAAGCGGATCGAGGGCGGGCGGCTGATCATGGGCGTCCCTGGGCGGGTGCTGCGCGTTGTCACCGAGGAGGAGGTCGAGCGCACGATGCGCGGAATCGACCACTACCGGGTGTATGCACGCGAATATGGCTCGTTCCTGCGCGACGAGGCGGAGCGAGAGGGAGGGGACGGCGGTGCTGTGCGGGATGCGCCTATTCGGGAATCTTGAAGGCGTAGGGCAGGAGATCGGGCAGGCGTAGATCCTCGGCAATGCCGTCTATGTAGTAGGTGGCGTCTGGGGCAAGCTCGGCAAACCACTGGCGGCACGCGCCACAGGGGGAACGACTGG
>DASVOW010000647.1:0-3963 GCA_036383155.1 Ktedonobacterales bacterium | reverse complement strand
GCCCGTCACTCCCTCACGCGCCAGAGAGGTAGAAGTGCCATGTCCACAGCAGGAGCAGCGCGAATGTGCCGCTGAGTGTAATCACCTGCACCAGCAGCGCCTCGCGACTCGCCTGGGGAGCCGGGCGCGGGCGCGCATTTCGCTGGGCGACGGCGAGCGCCATTGCCACGTTTTGGATGCTGGGCGCGGCAGACGTCATCTCCTGCAGATACGCACTCGCCGCGCTGCGCTCCTTGATGAGCTGCTCATCGTCTGCGGGGCGCACGAATGTCCCTGGCTGAGTAAGATACCAATAGACATACGATGGCGCCAGCTCCCGCGCAGATGCTAGTAGCTCAAAGATGCGCGGCGCGAGTTCTGCCGCATCACCGCGCGCCGCCAGGCCATCCGCCTCCTCGATCAGCGCCAGGCAACGGGTGAATGGTGAGGTTCGGGTTACCTTGCGTAGCTCGTCGAGATAGCGCTTCGCCTGATCCTTGCGA
This sequence comes from Ktedonobacterales bacterium, assembly GCA_036383155.1. GTDB lineage: Bacteria > Chloroflexota > Ktedonobacteria > Ktedonobacterales > JADMIN01 > DASVOW01. Next base: position 3,481 of record DASVOW010000647.1, on the reverse strand, counting down.
CCGAGCAGACGGATAGCGCGGCTGGCGGCGGCGAGACACATCGCGTAGTATTCCGTCCGTACCAACGGTATAAGCGCGCTCGCATCCTCCGCGCCCGCCTTCGCCATCGCCTCGGCCTCCGCCCGCATGCCTCGCGCCAGCATCACCTGCGACAGCACCGCGTGGCTGATCACCGATCGCTCGCGTGTGAGCGAGAGGGCGAGCCGCGCCGCTCCGGTGGCTTCCTCATAGCGGTTGAGTCGCAAGAGCGTCATCGCGCAGTTGCCGACCGTCTCCGGATCGGCGGAGAACGCCATTGCTTCGAGCGCCGAGGTCAACGCATCGCGTGCGCGGCCCAGCCCAAGCAGCGCGTTCGTGCGGCGGTTCAACCAGACGAGGCGGCGCGTGCCCACCCAGGCGTGGTCTCCAGACACGGCCAGCGCCTGTTCGCAGAGCGCCAGTGCCTGGTCGTACTTGCCTCGCGCCATCAATGCATCCGCCCGTGAGGCTGGAGAGAGCCAGCGCGCGACCCGCAGCAAGCCAAACCAGAGCACCACCCCCAGCAACGGCACACCGCGCCACGGATGCTCCGCTTGCATTGAGGCGAAGAGTGGCAGCGCCACGGCGACGATCCACGCGACGGCTAGTCCGCGCGTGAACAGGTTGCTCTGGTCGCTTACCAATCTCGTCATGCTCGACATGTCTGACACCCACGTATCTTATGGCTCTTATGGCTCTTATGGCGTAAGCACAGGCGCCGCATCGCCCCGCTCGTCGCGTGGTTCCGTGGCCGTCGGGCCCGCACCTGTGCCATCCGCGCGTTCGCTTATTGCTGACGTGTTTGCTGCGGCCACATCTTCGGCGCTTGTGCGCACAGACTTCGGGCCGATGATAACACGGAGCGTTGCCCACAGCAATAACCCATTGCGCAGCGCGAGCACCGGCATAAACTCAGTGGTGAACGTCACCGTCTGAATCGGGTGACGCCACTGGTACATAATCGGGAAATCGAGCCACGTGAGCAAACAGATCGCGACCCAGATGAGATCGAAGCCCTCGACGTACGCGACCACCGGCAGCACCCAGACGAGATACTGCGGGCTAAACAGCTTGTTCGTCACCAGCACGACGCAGAGCACGGCGGCAAAGGCTCGCCCGACGGTGAGCCGCCCGCGGAATTGCCGCCAGTACACCCAGAGACATCCGCCCACCAGCGCCAGCGCCGAAAGCGGCTTGAGCGCGCCGTCAAGGACGCCGACGTAGTTTAACGAGGTGAACGAATAGTCCGGGCCTGCGGGGATACCCACGAGCGTGCCGAGCCACAGGATGGACGCAGGCGTCGATTCTACCTGGAGCGGACGCTGCCCGGCATAGCTGAAGTTCGAGAGCGCGCCCGACGGGTTGAGCAGGAACGCGCCCGTGAAGCCCAGCAGCACCAGCCCACCGCACAGCATCGCGCCCCGCGCAACGCGGCGAAATGGATAGCTGCCGCCGACGCGGCTAACTGCAACAAATGGCGCGCGCCGCCACGGGAGCGCGGCGAGATCAAGCGGCTCCGCTCCGAGGCGCTCTTCCGCTCGCGCTTGCTCCATAGCCGCCTGCCAGTGCGCAATCAGCACCACCGGCACCAGAAAGAGGGGATAGAGCTTGAGCAAGACGCCCGCCGCCAGCAGCACGTAGGCATAGCCGAAGCGGCGGCGCTCGGTGGCCCAGAGCGCGGCGAGTGTCACAAGCGCCGGCACGATATCGAAGCGCGCCAGCAGTGTCGCCGCCGTGCCAAGCAGCAGATAGCCCGCATAGGCGAGTGCGCGTCCGCGTCCACCAAAGCGCAATATGCCAGCATAGCCCAGCAAGACGAGAAGCCCCATCCAGATCGCGTAGACGGTATGGTACAGTGGCATCGGCGGCAACAGTGTGAAGGTAAAGGGCACGATGGCCAGCGGCGGATATTCGACGGGCAGCCGGTGAAAAATCGGGTACGCCGTCCAGAAGTCGACGGCGTATTGATAGTACTCGTCTACATCCCCATTTGGAAGGCGCCAGAGATAGATGGAGAGCAGTTGCGTTCCCCACAGCGCGAGGGCAAACACGCCGAATTCCAACACGTGTGTCACCCAGCGCCGGCTGCCGCCGATGACAGCCCGCATGGGACGTGGTATGGTGGAACTCAGCCTCAACACTGCGAACTCCTGTTAGCAGATGACCCGCGCCGGCGCGAGTGTATCGGGAACGCCAATTGCCCGCCGGTGCGTGTGGCTACGCCCTTGTTATTGGCAAGGCGCGTGCAATGGAGAGTGTTAGACGTTGTAGCATACGACACGCGCGGTGAATGCGCACACTAGTATAGTATACCGTCAGGCGTCTGTGGCGGGTGCGAGAATGTGTCAGAGCGGTGTGAGGTAATCTACTAGCATGCGAATTAGCTTTTCGACCGGCACCTTCTACCACCGCGGGCTGGGCTACAGCCTGGGGCTGGCGCGCGAGATTGGCTACGACGGTGTAGAGTTGGCGCTCGGGCCGGAGTATACACTTCGGGGCGTGGACTATCTGGTGCGCACGCTACAGCGGTTTGGCGTCCGCGCGCTGAGTGTGCATCCGCCGTTCAGGGGGCTTCCAGGTTGGCCGGTGCGTGCCACCCAGGTAATCCCCCTGCTGACCACTATCTCGCGCCAGGTGAACGCCGAGCTGGCGGTGGTCCATACGCCAGTCCTCAGCCACGAAAAGAGCCCCAGGGCGGAGCGTTATTCGCTTGGGCTGCGGCTTGGGCAAGAGGCTGTCGGCGGCGCGGTGCGGCTTGGGCTGGAGAGCAACCAATATAATCTGCGCCCACGGCGCTTCCTGCTCGACGATCTTGCAGCGCTCACACGCTTTGCCCAGGAGCGCAACTGCCTCGTGACGTTCGATACGTGTCACGCCGGGGCAAACGGCGAGGACATTCTGGCGTGTTACGAGATTGTGCGCCCCGTGCTGGGTAACATTCACCTGAGCGACGTGCGCTTCGGTCGCGGCAGACCCTACACGCATGTCATGCCCGGTGAAGGATCGCTGCCGCTGGACCGCTTTCTAGCGGCGCTGGCGCGCGATGGCTACGACGGCCTGGTAACGGTGGAAGTGCGCCCCGAAGAGGTGGGCTGGTTTGGCCGCGAGCGGCACGTGCGCCGTATGCGTCAGGCGCTGGACTATGTGCGCGCCGCCATCGGCCAAAACGTCGAGACGCCTGTGTCGCGTAGCTAGGCTCCACTTTCTCGCGCTTCGAAGCGTCGCGCGGTGGCGAGGCGCCGACCGACGGATGGATGGTTGTAGAGCAGGAATTCCACAATACGCGCCGGCTCCAGCTCTGCAAGGTTCTGATTTGCCAGACGCGTCATCGCACTGGTGAACGCCTGGGGCTTGCGCGTCGATTCGAGGGCGTAGACATCTGCCTGGTGCTCGACCCAACGGCTGAATCCGTTGGTGAGCGGCAGCGTGATCAGCGCGAAGACGGCCAGTGCCGCGCCCAATA
>DASVOW010000646.1:0-9275 GCA_036383155.1 Ktedonobacterales bacterium | reverse complement strand
TGAGCGTGGCATCGAGAACTTCGGCTATGCGGTGCTCGCGCAGGTAGCGGACTTCGCGCCGGCACTGGCGGAGTGCGGCGGACTCTGCGCGACGACCAGCGGCTTTTATGGCGCGACGCCAGACGCCACGCCCTTGATCGGCTATGACACGCAGCAAGCCAATCTCGTGCACGCGGCAGGATTCTCCGGCCACGGACTCATGCACGCACCGATCACGGCCGTGCTGGTGGAGGCGCTGATTGCGGGCGACGTGGTGGATGGGCGCGTGCGGCTACCGGCGCCCTTCGATCACCACAGCATCACTCTCGCGACCTTCGACCCGGCACGCGACTTCGCGACGTCACACGTCGAGACGATGGTGCTATGAGAGCTTCGAGACGCGACCGACGGTATTGGGTGTGTGGCAAAAGGATTGGAGCGCGGACCTGGCAGCGCTTTTCAGTGCTGCCAGGCGCCAATGAACAAGGCTGATGCGGAGTTATTCGGCGTCGCCGAAGATGGTGTAATGCCACCCCTTACGCTGGTCGCCGGTGGTGTCGAGCATGACGTGCTTGATCTGGGTGTAGTCGTCGAGTGAGTAGAGCGACATGTCTTTGCCAAAACCGCTCTGCTTGAATCCACCATGGGGCATCTCGGCGGTGAGCGGCAGGTGGTCGTTTACCCAGACGGTGCCGAATTCCAGCGCTGCACTGACACGCATCGCCCGTTGTACGTTGCTCGTCCAAACAGAGCCGGCAAGCCCATACCGTACCACGTTTGCTTGCCGAATGGCCTCGGCTTCATCGTCAAATGGCAACACGACGACGGCGGGGCCAAAGATCTCGTCAGTGACAACGGGTGAAGTATCTGGCACGTCTGTAATGACCGTGGGCTGGAAGAAGAAGCCGCCCTCGAAGCCTTGGACGCGGGCTTGTTCGCCGCCGATTATGAAGCGGCCCTCACTTCGAGCTTGCCCGACGAGCGATGTGACGCGACTCAGTTGCGCGGCCGAGACGAGAGGGCCCATGTCGGTGGATGGGGAGGAAGGGTCGCCCACGCGGATCTGGCGAACGAGCGAGACAAAACGATCGAGGAACTTGTCGTATGACGAGCGCTGCACGTAGATCCGCGTCGCGGCGGTGCAATCCTGGCCGGTATTGACGAAACCGGCACAGACAGCGCCCTGGGCCGCAGCTTCCAGGTCAGCATCGTCGAATACGACGAACGGGGCCTTGCCTCCCAATTCCATGTGGATACGCTTGAGGCTGTCCGCTGCCGCACGCATGATCACTTTGCCGGTCTCGGATGCGCCGGTGAGCGAGATGAGTCGCACGTCTGGATGCGCCACGATGGCGGCGCCGACTTCGTCTCCGCCGGTGACGATGTTCAAGACGCCGGCGGGTAGTCCGGCCTCCAGCGCCAACTCTCCGAGCGCCAGTGCGGTCAACGGCGTCTCGGGCGCGGGCTTGAGGACTACGGTGTTGCCTGCGGCAAGCGCGGGTCCGATTTTCCAGATCGCCATCATGAGGGGGTAATTCCAGGGTGCGAGCTGGCCACAGACGCCGATTGGCTCGCGGCGGATCATGCTGGTGTAGCCAGGCACATACTCTTGCGAGGCGCGACCCTCTAGCGTACGAGCCGCTCCAGCGAAGAAGCGGAGGCAGTCAACCGTAAATGGGAGATCGCTGTCGTGCGCCAGCTTCAGCGGCTTGCCTACGTTGCGGGATTCGAGGGCCGCGAGATCGTCGAGGTGTTGCTCGATGAGATCGGCCAGCCGATAGAGGACGGCGGCGCGGGCACTGGGGCCGATGGCGGACCAGCGGCCGTCGTCGAATGCGCGCTTGGCCGCTGCCACGGCGCGATTCACATCCTGAACGTCACATTCGGGAACGACATCGGCTGGAGCGCCGGTGGCCGGATTGATGAGGGTACGACGTCCACCGGCTGCCGGCTCTACGAGCTTGCCATCGAGCAGCACGAGATCAGTCGTGAGGGTCTTCAGCGCCATTTCTCGCTCCTTTTTCTTCTCCGCATAGGCCGGCCAAGCCAGACAACTGATGCGCAAAGCGCGTTATCCAATGCAATGCGTACTAGTAGACCGCAGACTGCGGCCAGTAGAGGCCAGTATACGGAGGACTTGTGTATGGCTCAAGGGACATGCTGGACATTGCTGGACATACTCCATTGGCCATCATGTCGAAATCGACCGCCGTTTCTCACGTAGCTAATCGTTGCCATAGCTGGCACGCAAGCGAATCACTAGCAGCGCGACTCGAAGGTTGAGCTTGCAGAGCGGATCGCTCAGGTCAACATCACAGATCTCTTCGATGCGCTGGAGGCGATACTTGAGCGTGTGGCGGTGGATGTAGAGCCGCTGCGCCGCGCGCACGCCGTTTCCCTCGCATTCGAGAAAAACGTCGAGGGTTTGTACCAACTGGCCGTCATGAGTACGGTCGTGATCCGCCAGTCGCTGCAACTGATGCGCATAGGTGTTTTCAGCGAGCATGGAGGGCGGCAAGGCATGCAGCCAGTGAAGAAGGCCTAATTCATCGAACTGGGCAACTTGCCGCGCCCCACCGAGCGCGGGCAAGAGCGCGAGAGCCTCCAGTGCGTGCTCATATTCACGGTAGAGTTCGGTTGGCGAGTCTTGCAGCGCGCTGACACCGAGCCGGGTGGCAGGAGCTAGCGGGCCAAGGCTGTCGACGAGGAACGCGCAGAATCTCTCGACTTGCTCGCGCCGGGCGCACTCCAGCAGCACGACGATCCTGCCGGAGCGCTCGTCAACGGCGAGAGCGAGACCCTCATGGCGCGCGGCATTGCGGGCCGCGAGCTCGATGGAGCGCAGGTCGGAGCCCGCAGTGTCTACCACGATCACGACGTGAGACGCTTCCATGCGGAGGTGAAAGCGAGCCATCTGCTCGCGCAAGGCGTTGTCGGGACGAAGATCCTCTGCAAGTAAGCGGCCAATCACGTGGCGCTCCATGCGCTCCTCTGTCTGGTGGCTCGTCTGATCGCGGAACAAGATGAGGGCGGCTACGGTGGCGGCATGCTCGACGGCGTGAAAATCGAGTGGCTCTAGCTCGCGCTCGCCTGAGATGATCCAGACATAGCCGTAGATGCGGCGGGCGACGACGATAGGGGCGAGGATGCGCGTCATTTCCATGCCGAGCGCGCGGGTCTGGTCGGTGACGTCGATGCGCTCCACGCTCAGGGAGGAGCGAACACGGGCAAGCACTCCCGATTTGCGCAGGTGGTCCAATAGTGGTGGAGAACTGCGGCCCTCGCGGATAGCGCTGCGTCTGCTTTCATCCACCTGGGCATTGGGGCCTGAGGCCTCGGCGAGTACAGCGAATGAGAGATCGTCGATTTCGACAGGCCGGCGAATCAGGGAGCAGAGCTCGTGGGCGACATCTTGAAGTGATCCACCGTCGAGCACAAGACGCGTGAGCGCGCGGTGGATGGCAAGCGACTGCTTATAGAGAAGGTACTGGTCATTGATGCTGTGCTCCGAGACCACACGCACAACATCCTCGAACGGGATATCCCATGGTAGCTCGATGATCGGAAACCCGGCTTCATCCGCGACACGACACAGTGCTTCTGGCACGTGGGCGACGTAGGTGCCGGTCGCGACGATCATCCCGGCGACATTCTTGTCAGCGAGGCGCAAGCAGAGGCTGACCTGGGCCTCGGCGTCGTCGCGCAGACCATAGAATGTGGTGAGGAGGAGCTCGCCTGCTCGCACCCACTCGCTCGCGTGGGGAATGTCTACAGCCGCAGCCCACAGCACCTCACGTTCGATGCCTTTTTCACCTGCAACAAGCTGTGCCTTTGATAGCAGCGGAAGCGAAAGTAGTTGGCGTATGGTTAGCATCGCGTGTCTCCAGGTGATGGCGCCGGCTCAGATCTCAACACCATGCGAGTCGCGGTATTAGCTGATGCGGCTGGCATCCTGGCGTGCAAGGTATCATGATCGTCTTGCTTGCGCAAGCCCATATGCTCAGATTGCACGGTGTTGCCTCCTAGCTTGTGGTAGACGGGCAGTACCTCTAGCGGGCAGTTTTGACAAGAAGTGGCGGGCGGGCTACGATGCCGGGCAGTTTGTGAAGACTGGCAGCCGAAAATGGATGCTGGTGTTCTGGTGAGAGGCGAGGAGACAGCCGGATGAGCAAGAGTGAGACAACGAGCCATAGCCATGCGAGCCATTCGTCGTCGAACGGAGTGGCGCATGAGCTGAAGCATGTGGCGGCGGAAGAGCATAAGGCGGCCAAGGCCGCTCACAAGGTCGATAGCACCATCTATGCGGCTGAAGTGCTGGCGAGCGGGAACTCGAGGCGCATCGAGCGTTACTTTTTGCGCAAGATAGCTTATAAGCTCTTTGGCAAGTTTATGGGCAAGACGCTCAACCGCATCTGATCACGTGGGATTCCATCTCACACGTTTTTGTGGGGCCAGCGGGGGTCGTCTTGGGTGAGCGAGAAGACGAGCATGGTGCGGAGCCTGCCATCTGAAGTGATCTCGGAGTTGCGCAGGCGGCCCTCGCGCACGAAGCCGAGGCGCTCGGCAACGGCGGCGCTGCGTGTGTTGCGCTCATCGCAGCGGATCATCACGCGCTGAGCGCCAAGCATGATGAGCGCATAGTCGGTGAGGAGTTTGACCGCCTCAGTAATGTAGCCCTTGCCTTCGGCTGAGCGGCGTACCCAGTAGCCAATCTCGAAGAAGGGTATGTCCCAGTTGCGGGGGTGGAGGCCGCTGCCTCCGACGAGACGATTGGTGGCCATATCCCACAGGCCAACAGTCATGTCCTCACGTAGCATCCAGTGTGTCATAACGTGGAGAATCCAGTCGTGCGTCTCTTCGACGCTCTGATGACGGTCGGCGAAAGGTAGCCAGGGGCGCAGATGATCGCGCGATTCGGCGATGGCTTCTTGCAGGTCGGGGGCATCACTTTCGCGATAGGGACGGACGAGCACCCGCTCGCCGCGTAGCTCCTCGAACATGGGCAGGGCCGTATGGTATATGAGTTGTTGCACCGGCTTACTCTTTCTCTATGGTACTGGTGTGGGTGTCTAGCGGGCGGGTGTCCCGGCGTTGCACGCCGCAACACGCGCCGCGCCGAACAGCGGCAGGACCGTGGGAACTGCGCATTGGAACTGCGCATGGGAACTGCGCAATGATGATTTGCGTCATGGAGTGAGGGAAGCATCGCCATGCTTTTGATTCTACGTCATCATGGAGGAGTTGTCCTATGCCGCCGAGCGGTTCCGTCTTCGAGTGCGTTCATGCATCGCGCGGTTTGTCTGTGCGTGGACGGTCGCCTGTCGCCGCCGTTCTGCTGCTGACGTTGCTCGCAGGTGGCCTGGTGGGATGTGGCCTTGCGACGGGGAGTGGCAGGGCGGCCCCCACTGCGACGATGTCTGTTGCGAAGGGATGCCCAAAGGGGGCGGAAAGCGGTGTGGGGGTGACTGCACCGGTGCATGTACTTACAGTGGGGGACGCGGGCCATGTGACCGAGGCGCGTGTGGGCGATGTGGTTCAGGTGCGTTTGCCGGCGGCCCAGCGATGGAAGTTGGGGAAAGATGGCGCGGGAACGTTGGAATTGTTGCAGCCAGCGGGGTATTGGGATGTGAAGGCGAGCGCGTGTGTCTGGAACTTTAGGGCGGTGAAGGTCGGCGCGACAACCTTGAGCTTTGGGGGGATGGCGATCTGCAAGCCGGGGCAGCCGTGTGCGCAGTATGTGGTTGCTGAGGAATTTCCAATTACGGTGGTGTGAGCCATCTGTAGTAGTGCATTGCCCTATGCGCTGTGTCATATAATCCAAAGGATCACTGCGACGCCGGGCGCAGAGGCTGCGCCTGAGTATGCTTGTGGCTCGCGAGTCACGGGTGCGCGTAGTAGTTTGCACGGAGGATGAGGATTACGATGGGCAAGCTCGTCGAGAAGTTACAACAGGTTGGTCAGGCTGCAGGAGGCGGCTTCGGCTTCCTCCGTTCACGCGGACCAGAGCGGGCGCCTCGCCCCGCAGCGGTGTTGGTGTCACTGGGCGCCAAAGACGTGGCGGGGGCGGAGGCCGCCGTGAAGAATGGCGCGGATGGGGTGATGGTGTCTGGCTGGAGGCCAGGCATGGATCTGGGTGGAATCAAGGGCGTTGTCGAGTCGAACGGCACGGTCTGGGGTGTCGCATATGATGGCGAGGGGAAGGCGACAGGCGACGCACTGAGGTCGCTGCAGGAGGCTGGCGCCGGGTTTGCGATTATTGCAAGCGACGCGCCGGCCGGGCTCCTTTTCGAGGATCTGGAGCAGTTCGACCTGGGTATCGCGGCTGAGGTGCCGAAAGACGATCTCGGCCTGGTACTGCAGCGTGCAGAGAACTTGCTGCCGGCAAAGGTGGCACTCGTGCAGACGCAGCTGACCAATGCAGATCTGGAGCGTCTAACGGTGAGTGCCTTCGCGCGGCTACGGCTGGCTTGCGAGGCCTTGCGCTTCCCCAAGCTGATCGCAGTGGACGACGCGCCGGAGGGGGGCAGCGTGCGCTTGCTGGTGCGCCTGGGCGTGAGTGGCATTGTGTTATCAGGCGCTGGTGTCAGCGGCGAGACGCTGGGGGCGCAGGTGAAGGCGCTACGCGAGGAGCTGGAGAAGATTCCCGCGCGCGAAGAGGATCGCGATCGTGGGTCAGTGGCTATCGGCGGGCTGATGGAGGCGAGCAGCAAGTCATCGCAGATGCCTGCGCCTGAGCCTGAGAAAGAGTAGACGTGTTATAACCATGTTTATCGGCTGAATTTCTCGGCTGATCTCACATCTGCCAGACACCTGGACTTTGCGACCTACTACAAGATACAGGAGGTCAACAGTGGAAGAAGACGAGTTGGGCTTACAACGGGCGATGGGACATACAACCCTGGTCACATGCGCACGCTGCGGCAGGCCGACTTCGATCGAATCCGCGACGATCGTGCCTGGGAGCGCGCTGGAGGATGGCTCGGAGTATCAATACTTGTGTCAGGAGTGCGAGCATGCACTTGAGCAGGGCGAGCAAGAGGTACCAACGACACTTGCCTGATGGTGGCCTCGTGTCGTCGAACAGCGTTTAGAACATTAGGGCAGGTGCAGCGTCCGCCGGGCCACGCATGGCAAGAAGCGGGCGCTGTGCTGCTAGGATACCTAGAAATAGGAACACGACATAGTTGTCTGATTGGCGAACGGGATCAGGGTGGCTAGATGCGTCGCTCTGGTCGCCGCTACGCGAACGCGCGTGAGCCAGAGGTGATGCATCTATGCGACTGCACTATGTGGAGACCGTATATTCGTTCGGCGGGGCATCGCAAAGCCTCGAACGCTATTATCGTGAGCTGCGAGACGAACTGCTGCGGCAGGGGCGGCATTACGGCGTCTTCCAACACTCGGGGCCGTGGCGCCCTCCGGTGGATATACATGAGACAGCGCAGGCAATTCTGGTAAAGCTGGAGTTGGCCGGCATGCGGGAAGACGAGATCGAAGTGCTGCTGTATCAGAACGCGCTGGTCATTTCAGGCAAGCGCGAGGACGATGTAGATCACGACGAAGAACTGTGTTACCACGAGGCACAGGTGCGTTATGGGCCCTTCCGGGTGGAGATTGCGCTGCCCACGGCGATTCGCGCAGAGGCGGTGTCTGCGTCCTACGAGAATGGTTTCCTGCGCATACAGATGCTGAAGGCTGTGCCGAGCGAGCCGGGGTTGAGTGGATCGCGCCACGACAAGGGGATGCACGAGACACAGAGAGGCAGTGGCCAGGAGCATCTCGACGCGGCGCCAGCCAGCTCTGGAGGGCACATGAAAGTGGTTCCATTTACGTCGGCGTAGGAGCGTACCGTAGATGTTAGACGATAATAGAGAGCAAGAGCGCCGTCCTGACGAGGTCGCAGAGGAGCGGGAGGACGACGCACGGGCCACATCTGTAGTGCCGAGCGACGAAGATGTATCCCAGCCCGGCGATACTGGTGGCACCGATGCTATCAAGGGTGAGGAGTTGCCAACCGCACGGGTGGATGAGGAGGCGGCGGGCACTGAGGGCGGCGAGGGCGGAACAGCCGGCGAAGAGTACGTCAACATCGGAGACGACGAGCGAGTGCGGTTGCCGGAGGTATTGCCGATCCTGCCGTTGAAGGATACCGTGGTGTATCCTTTCGCGGTAACTCCGCTTGGCGTGGGTAAAGAGCGCTCGATTCGCTTGATCGATGAGGCGATGCGCGGATCGCGACTGATCGGCCTCGTGGCGCAAAAGAACGCCGATGTTGAGGATGCTGGACCAGATGACTGCTTCCGTGTCGGCACGCTGGCACGCATCGCCCGGCTGCTGCGCATTCCCGACGGCACCATTCAGATCATCGTGCAGGGGTTGGAGCGCATCTCGATCGATGACTATGTCGCGCAGGAGCCTTTCCTGAAGGCACGTACTCATTTGCTGCCGGAGACTACGCCGAAGGATATCGAGGTCGAGGCGCTGAAGCGCACCGCGATTGAGATGTTCCAGCGGTTGGTCAATCTGGTGCAGTACTTGCCAGACCAACTGGCGCTGGCGGCGATGAACCTGGATGATGCGCGGCAGGTGGTGTATCTCATTGCCAGCAGCGCGCAGATGGATCTCGAATTGCGGCAGAGGTTGCTCGAAATTGATTCGGTGCGCGAGAAGCTGGAGCTGGTGACGGCCTTCCTATCGCATGAACTGGAAGTGCTGGAGTTGGGCAAGAAAATCCAGAGCCAGGCGCAGGAGGAGATGGGCAAGGCGCAGCGCGAGTATTTCTTGCGCGAGCAATTAAAGGCAATTCAGAAGGAGCTTGGCGAGGAGAGCGACGAGGTCGCGACGATCAACTCGCTGCGCGAGCAGATCGAGCAGGCGAATATGCCGGAAGAGGCGAGGAAGGAGGCGGAGCGTGAGCTTGCGCGCCTGGAGAAGCTGCCCTCGGCCTCGCCGGAGTATTCGGTTATTCGCACATATCTGGATACGCTGGTATCCTTACCATGGAGCAAGAGCACTGGTAAGCCGATTGATGTGCCGTATGCGCGGCAGGTGCTGGATGAGGATCACTACGATCTGGAAAAGATCAAGGATCGTATCCTCGAATATCTGGCGGTGCGCCGGCTCAAAGAGCAGCGCCAGGCCAGTCAGAGCAGTGAGGAAGGTACGAATGAGCCGGTGAGCCGCGAGCCGATCTTGTGCTTCGTCGGGCCGCCGGGAGTCGGTAAGACGTCGCTGGGGCACTCCATCGCCCGGGCACTGGGTCGTCAGTTTGTGCGTATGTCACTGGGTGGCATCCA